>MWYU01000410.1 GCA_002050375.1 Chitinophagales bacterium 62-2 | reverse complement strand
CCTCAATGTCTTCTTCGAGAAATGTTAATATCTAATCTGTAATTTCATAAAATGGATTACAGTATCCTCACCAATATAGCCATGGGCATTGCCTTAAGTGCCTGTGCCGGCTTTAGAGTATTTATACCAATGCTTGCGGGTGCCCTTGCCGGCCATTTCAATATTATTTCTTTACCTAATGATATGGAGTGGCTAAGCAGCTGGCCGGCTATTGCCTGCTTTGGTACTGCGGCTGTTGCCGAGGTTAGTGCTTACTACATTCCATTTATAGATAATTTACTTGATACCATTGCCACGCCGCTTTCAGTAGGTGCCGGCACCGTACTGGCTTCATCTATTTTGCCGATAGGCGACCAGGAGCCATTAGTTCGTTGGGGTATAGGTTTTTTGGCAGGAGGTTCGGTGGCCGGAACTATTCAAATGGGTACAGGGCTACTTCGTTTATTTAGCAGCAAAGCTACTTTAGGCACCGGTAACGCAATAGTAGCTACCACTGAAAATGCTGCGGCGCTCTCAATCTCTGCATTAAGTTTTTTTATTCCGGTAGTAATAGCATTACTGGTGATTGCGTTAATCGTTTGGATAATTGTTAAGCTAACTAAGCGATTTTCGAAGAAACCAGTAAGAGTTTGACTTATGCAATGAATCGAATGTTTCCCCTTGTTAATTCAGGATACTGCTGCTGATTACCTGCTTATCCAAATGGGTGCCAGCCAGGCAATAGGTTTTGAAGGGTCAGCTTTTGGCGCATCTCCACCACCAGCATTCCAAACCCTTACAAAAAAGTATTTATTATTAGCATCCGTAACAGTGGGGCTCCATTTAACAGAATAGCCGGGTGTGGGATTGTATGTTTGCACCACTTCACCGCCATCCTTTACAATATCAATCTTTGTAATTTTATTTTTAGGGCCGTTTGTATCCGGATCGTTGATGACTATCTCGAATGTAAAGTCTTTAGCACTGCTGAGTGTTGATCCCATAATCTTACCGTTAACACTATAACTGCATTCAATATTTTTATCAAGCGATGCATAAGTCCGCCGGTTTTTCATTGCATCAAGAATGGCAGCTTTTGTCTTAGTTGTTGCTAAAACAAAAGTGCGGGAAGTTTGTGCTTTGATCCCTCCGAGACCATGATTATCGTTGCCTGCTACGGGAGAAACTTTCCACCCTGCATCCAGTGCTTTTAAAAAGCCTTCATAATGGATATTTTTGTTTGAATTGATCACCTCCAGCATGGTGATAATGTCTGTTACTTTAGCATCACGATGAGTCCAGTTATTATATTGTCCGGCGCCTGGATGATTAAACGTGGCAACAACAGGGCCTTCGCCATTAGGACGAATTGTTTGGAGCCACTTATAAAAGTAGGGAAGATCAACTCCCTTCTCAAGGGCATTTAAATAAGCCGAACTGTTGATCACATTGATATGCCCTTTGCCTCCCGGACCATTATTTTCAGAAAATTCAAAGCCAATGAGGGGCACAAAATTCGCGTCGCTTGCTTCTTTGGCTGCCTTTGCCGTAGCTAACCAGTTTTCGTTATTGGAGTTGGAGGGATAAAAGGCCGCTTCCTGCGAATGATCGGTAGTAGTGTAAAAATCATAACCCATTGCTTTTGCAGCAGCAAAGTGATCAGGCGGAAAGCCCTGGTCTTTGCGCCATTCAGTTTTTGGCGTACGGTTTTTTGGATGAGCTACGTTAACCGAATCTATCAAAATTCCTCCCTCCTTCGCATCTTCATATTGCGATCCGTGAGACCATGTATAAGCTGTGTGTGCGTGGGTACTACCCCTGTAAATTTTAAACGCCGGAAAGGATGAAGCCTTTTGCGAATTTAAAGAAAAAGATGCGATAATAGTTGTAATGATGGTAAGCGCAAAATAAAATTTCCCTTTCAAATATGTCATAGTTGTCTTTAATTTTTTCTTAATCTTATATACCCACTTAAGGCTTCATCAATGTTTGATTAAAATAGGTTTTTGAATACACAGTAATTGTAAAGAGACATTAGGTTGCTTTTTCTACCAAAGATTATTGGTAAAGCTATCTCTAATATTTCTGAGCAAGTAGAACTACACAAAGAAGAAACACTTATTAGGCTCATAACACTCCTTATAGTTTCTCAGGTTTTATAGTTTCTCCGTGTTATGTATTGATTGTATTTTTATTCTTTTTAATAACTAATTTAACCGCATGGATAATATACATATTTGCTGTCCAAAATGTAAATGGGAGCCGGATGGTAAACCTTACTGGCAATGTACTTGTGGTACCGTCTGGGATACTTTTAGCACCGGCGCCAGATGCCCAAGTTGTGGCATAGTTTGGAAAGATACACAATGTATAATCGAAGCCGGAGGTTGCAACAAAAGCAGCCCGCACCTTGATTGGTATGAAGGCTTGGAAGATATAATAAAAAAGCTGAAAGAAGAAATTGAGCAAGGGTGGAAAGTAGAGGTAGCTGAATTAGTAAGGTAGGAAGAAGAAAGGAGTTTTGTGGCCGGCTTTTGTCAGCACGGATTACTAATCTAATAGCTTACCTGGTTAATGGCCGCCCGCACTCTTGCCTGCTTCGATGTTAAAGCAGCAACTATGCCTTTACTGCCCGAACCGTAATAAGAGCTTCATAATCACGGTCAGTGAAGTCCAGTTCTTCTGTAGTCAAATCCTCTGCGGCCATTCCATAAAAGAAAGCCGTAGCCACCAGCACATTCCCATGTGCCTCAACCTGCACATTGTTTGATCCAAATAAGTCGCCAAAGAGCCGTTGAGCCGCGGCACTTGTGAAGCGCCAATAGTCGCCCCAGCGATCCATATCGTAACGGCAAATTGGACTTAGCGAGGGGAGCGAGGCAAGTATCACGCCCTTTGGCTTAAGTATTCGATGAAGCGTGCTGACGGCATCATGAACGCCATAGATGAATTGGAGTGTTTGGGTAATAATAATACAATCGAAACTATTAGATGGAATGTGAGCGGCATTGGAGAGGTCAGCTACAATGGTTGGCGTAGAGTCAGGGTGGTCTTGATCAAGCACATCAAAGCGGGTAACACGCTCACCTCCAAACTGGCGGGTATAACGGTCATCGCCAACCTCCACAACGTGACCTGAAATGTCACGAGTATGCTGACTTAAAAATTTTTCGATGTAGTAGCGATCAATCGGCTGCCCACGATCATAGCCAAAGGAGCGTGTAAGCGGTTCTACCCTACGAAGATCACCAAAACTTATTTTTCCCACCGCCGGCGTTCCTTGTTCCTGTTCCCTGTCCGATGTTTGTTTATACGGCATAACTCTTTTTTAAATCATATAATTTTTGCACCAGCAACAAGAATCTGTTGTACTACGAGGTTAACTCTTCTAAAAGACAGACTAAAAGTACCGGGCAACACTAGCGAGGATTTAAAAAAACTGCTTATCATTCAAATGCTGCTTTTAGTTTTAAAATGAAAAAGTATAAACCCAAGCTCTCGCATGAGTAATTAGAACTACATAAAAAAACCCGCGAGAGCGGGCTTTTATTAAAATTAAATTCACTTTCTAATCGAAAGCCTTTTTAATACTATCGCCTATATCTTCGGCTTTATCTTTTACTTTCTCCCAAAGATTTTTGCCATCATCTTTTACGTCCTCAGCTTCATCTTCCATTTTGTCGCCTGCCCTATCCAACCTGTTACCTACACGATCAGCAGCATTTTCTGCCTTGTTTCCAAGATGGCTGGTAGTATTGCTTACTCTATCGCCAAAATCATCTGCAGTATTTTCTGCTTTGTTTCCTACATTGCTCGCACCCCTGCTTACGTCATTACCAAAATTGTCTGCAGCGTTCTCTGCTCTATTTCCTAAATTACTCGCACCCCTGCTAACGTCATTACCAAAGTTATCTGCAGCGTTGTCAGCCCGGTTACCAAAGTTACTCGCAGTGTTTCCAGCTTTGTTGGCAAGATGGTCAGTAGTATTTTCTACCCTTGATGCTCCTGTAGAAATATCATCACTCAAATCATCTTTCAAATCTGAAGTACGGTCGAAATCGTTTGTTTGTGACATAAATGTGAATTTTAAAGATTAAAAAATTGAAAAACCAATTCCAAAAGTTATAAAATATTTTCTTACATATAAAACAACTGTGCCAACTAAATAACACCACTTCCGTTGCTTCTCACTGCACTTAACCTAACTATTGATAAAGTTTAAGGGTAGAGCGGTGATGAAGTCTGCGCTATTTAAACAC
>MWYU01000492.1 GCA_002050375.1 Chitinophagales bacterium 62-2 | reverse complement strand
CAGCGTGTTTGTATCAGATGTACCAGTAGTTATACAGCATACAAGATTGGATTCACGGCAAAAAGAAAATGCACTCCTGTCAACGATAGCATTTAGCATGTAACAAAGTCATAGCTTATTTGAGGGCATATTACTGAAAATAGTTGGTAGAATCTTTTGTAGTCCTTACCAGGCAAGGGTTTGCTTTTTTTGTGCATGGGAAAGTCTAAAAAAAGCGTTGCTGGGCATGTGGTAGTTTGTCTGTTATTCGTTGGGGTAAACAGCTTGGAAAGCAACGTTTCAAATGCGGCAATTGCGGTATTTTATTTACCCGCAATGATCCTGGACAGCGTTTGGAAAATCGTTTCATCTGGTTTAAGAAATGGATTTTAGAGCGGCAAACTTTTAAAACATTAAGCAGAGATAGTGGTTTATCCATTGATACCCTTCAACATGCTTTCTATACTTTTTTAAAGCAGTCTCCTACAGTTAAAATTCTAAAGCGCAGCAACGTTCATTTGCGAGTAGATGCAACTTACTTTAAGCAGTTGTGCATGCTGTGCTATCAGGATCATAACGATGGTTATACCCAACTTATTCGTTTTACTGACGGAGAGCATTTTGAGGAGATTAAAGAAGACCTCGATAACCTTATCAAACTGGGAGTTCAAATTGAAAGTATTACTACCGATGGGCACAAAAGCATTCTGAAAGCTATCAAAAAATCATTGCCGCATGCAGTAGTTCAACGTTGTCTGGTGCATATCCAAAGAATGTGTTTGCTTTGGCTGACGCGCTTTCCAAAGCATTACTCAGGTGTAGAGTTAAGACAATTAGTGTTACTGATATTGAAGATAAAAACAGAGAATGACCGATTACAGTGGAGCAAAGAGTTAGAGCAATGGCATGAGCGGCACAAGGACTATTTGCAGCAAAAAACCATTGATGAACAGACAGGCAGATACTGGTATACTCATAAGTTGTTAAGGCGTTCTTACTTTACCATCAAAAGAGCATTACCTAACATGTTTCACTACTTAAAAACTCCATTAATTCCACACACAACCAATGGTATTGAAGGCTTCTTCAGTCATCTTAAAAATCATCTTGATCTACACCGGGGACTGACATTAGAACATCGAATAGATTTCGTAAAATGGTATGTGTATTTGTCTAACGACAAATAAGTTTTTTAAGCCATAAAGCTTACCAAAAAAAGTAAGGGTTAAGCATAAATTGCTCAACCCCTTTTTTCGTATAAGCATCAACCTTATTGCTGACAAGTTGGTCTCCACCAGAGCTTGTTTCCTCTTCGGGCTGACCGGCGCATTTTACAAATTAATATTCAAAAAGTCACCAACCATTTTTCAGTATATTACCTTAATTTCAAATTAGGAATTGCTTTTTATGAATAAGAATTTTAACTGAACATAAAAGATGTTGCGCATGTAAGAGTAGAAGTTGTGGTTGAAAATGACTTGGTTGTACTAAAGGCAAACAACATGATAGAGCTTATGACGGCAATTGCTGTTATTCAATTAAGAAACGAACAAAGCAATATTAAGATCAAAGCACTTCACCAGATTCAAAGGATGGTCAGTTGAAATTACGAGTGTAAAAATACAATGAAAGCAGTGCGAAATTTAAGTATAAAGGGATCGTTTCAAATACCTGATGATCTAAATGCAGAATTAGTACTTGACAGCAAATCTATGTTAGGGGAAGGTTCTCTTTGGCATCCAAAAGAAAAGAAATTGTATTGGATTGATATAGAGGGAAAGACATTGCACATATATGATCCTGCTACTGGTAAAGACAAAGAGTTAACTGTGGGCTCAAGAATTGGAACTGTGGTTCCGGTAAAAACTGGTGGTGCATTGATAGCTCTTCAAAATGGTATTCATAAAATAGATATAAGGACCGGAAAGTTGTCTTTCATAAATGCTCCATTTACTGATACAGGTCTTCGTTTTAATGATGGGAAATGCGATCCTTCCGGACGTTTCTGGGTAGGAACTTTAGCAGTTGATTCAAGAAGGAAGGGAGCTGTTCTTTACAGGATCGATAAAGATAAATCTGTTCATGTCGTGCTTGAGGGTGTAACTATTTCAAACGGAATTGTATGGACGGCAGATAAGAAAACGATGTATTATATCGATACATCTACAGGTACAGTACAAGGTTTTAATTACGATGATAAAACCGGTGCAATCAGTAATAGAAGGGTAGTTGTTCAGATACCAGGAGGTTATGGTTCTCCCGATGGAATGACCATTGATGCAGAAGGAAACCTATGGGTAGCTCTTTGGGGTGCGGGATGTGTGGGTAAGTTTAACCCTATTTCAGGCAAAATGATTTTGAAAGTAAAAGTTCCGGCACCAAATGTTTCTTCTTGTGCATTCGGAGGCGAAAATCTCGAAACGCTTTATATAACAACAGCACGTGTAGGTGTGAATGCAGACATGCTTAAAGAATTTCCATTAAGCGGCGGAATGTTTGCGGTAAAGCCTGGAGTTAGAGGGGTTCCTGCAAACTTTTATAAAGGAAAATTATAAGAAAGAGAATCCTATGTTGAGGCTAAAAAAAGTTAATTCAGTTATAGCGTAAGGAAAGCGTTTCAAAATACAGCTTGATGATATAGACTCAGGTTCTTTATCTTCTCTCATCATCAACCACTATCTCACCCAGACTCACGTATTAAAAGCTTAATTACCTATGCCCTCTTCTTCAAATTATTTTCCAACGTCATCAAAACCTTTGCGGGATAAACTGTACTGTTTAACCAAAGGTTCATTGGGTACTTCGTAAAGAAGGTTGGATAATCACCTTTGTGTTCTTTTTGAACTTTTGTAAATGTATTGGCAATAGATTTTGCTTTGGCTAAATAAATTTCTTTTTTGGTAGCAACATACGCCTGCCAAAAAGTTTCTACCATTATACCGGCAGCCCTGCCGATCGGCATCCAAAAAACATACTGCTCATGCACAGACGGTGTAATCCAGTTTTTTGAATTTCCACCGGGTCTTGGTTGTTGGTAAGCAATATCTAAGGGCTTCTCCCAGGTTACAAACTGATCTTCAGCAAAGCGAATTAATTCTTCCGCAAGCTTCAAATCTTTGTTGTTTTTAAAAAGATAAATAGCCAGATCGCAAGCCTGCTCCCTGCTCAAGTTTACATATGGTGGTCGTGCAAACACATCTTCAAACTGCCCTTGCCAGTCCCATGTTTTTACGGGATTTTCCATTATCCATTTAAATGCTCTTGCTGTTGAGTTTTCTAAACCGCCAACCTTATAATCATTCCTAAGCCTGTCAAAGTAATTTATTATGGATGTTGGAATAGTGACGTTTTCTGCCGACGGTTTTCCTGTTTCATGTTTTACAAACTGGTACCAGCTGCCATTATCTAACTGTGTTTTTAAGTAAGTATCAGCAATGCGTTTTGCTGCTTCAAAATATTTTTTATCGCCCGTAAAATCATAGAGATCTAAAAATGCATTGCCTGCATCTACACCCATCACCGTAAAATGGTTTGATATATGCAAGTGAGGTTTAGGGGGATTAATGCTTCTTTCTCCATAGTATGTTGGTACATGATATTCCCACGGCGTACCTTCTTTAAATCTAATACTCAGCATATAATCTGCAACTATTATAGCAAGTTCTTTTGATCGTTTTGCATCTGCAGTTCCCGGCTTTAGTTGTGCATGCGTTATAGCGCCTATAACCAACGCACCGTAAATTTTGGATGGATAACGGTAGTTTACATATGTTGGATCAGGCTGCTTATGTTTAAACCAATATTCCACATAATCCTTTTTTAAAAGATTATCAAGTGCCAGTCTTGCACTTTTATCATAGGGCATTACAGGTTCGTAATAAGGTCCGTTAAAGGTGGCTGCCCTATAATATTTACCTTTACCGGCAACACTTAAACTGTCTCCCTTCTCTGATAAACCTGTTACTTCTAAATTAAAATAACCCACAGGCACAGACGCCCAAACAGGACTTAAAGCAGCATAAGGAATTTTGCTTTCAAAGGTGTATTGCTTTGCAGGATTAATACTTACTATTTTATAACGGTATTTAGTTGCTTTATGCACTGTTTTATAATCAAAAGCAGGCGCATAAATAAATTGGTGTGCATGCGTATTCCAAAATGGAGATTTGGCTGGTTCCCCGGGGCGGATAGGTATTTCTGACTCCTTCAAGGCAATAGCACCGAAATTTTTCTTTGTTTGAGCGTTGCCATCATTATGT
>MWYU01000383.1 GCA_002050375.1 Chitinophagales bacterium 62-2 | reverse complement strand
AGACCATACATCGGTAGGCGAAGCTGCCGAAATAAATGCACATGCCGCAGAGTTTGCCACCAACTATTTGCAATTTGTAGGTGGCATATATTCTTCAGAATGGTTTTGGGCAAAGCTGCTTCACATTTTACGCGAAGATGAGCTTATACGAAATTCAATTTATTCTTTTGTTGAGCATTGTGATTGGATACCCTTCTTATTAACAGGAGGTAAAGATGTGCATCAAATGAAAAGAAGTGTTTGTGCTGCGGGTCATAAAATATTATGGGCGAAAGAGTGGGGCGGGCTTCCTCCTGATGATTGGTTTGCTTCTCTCGATCCTTTACTGCAAGGTTTTACAACAAGGCTTTTTAAAGATGCTTATCCCTCAAATATTCCTGCCGGAACTATCAGTAAAGAGTGGGCAGAACGGTTGGGGCTTCCTCAGGATGTAGTGATAGGAGTGGGCGCTTTCGACGCTCATATGGGTGCAGTTGGTGGCCAGATAGAACCATATCATTTAAGTAAAGTAATGGGAACTTCTACCTGCGATATGCTGGTTGCACCAGTAGATGAAGTGGGAGATAAATTGGTTAAAGGTATTTGCGGACAGGTGCCCGGATCAATAATACCGGGCATGTTAGGTATGGAAGCTGGCCAATCAGCTTTTGGGGATGCATATGCATGGTTCAAAAAAGTACTCAGATGGCCATTGCAAAACATTTTGTCAAAATCCTCTTTGTTAGATGCAGAGACACTCAGAAAATTAATTGATGAGACCTCAGATAAAATAATTGCTGAATTAAGTAAGCAGGCCGAACTTTTGCCAGTAGAAGAAGATCATGGTGAATTAGCGATGGACTGGTTCAATGGGCGGCGAACTCCTGATGCAAGCCAGGTATTAACAGGTGCGATCGTTGGCCTTGATCTTGACAGCGATGCACCAAAAATATTCAGGGCAATTGCAGAAGCAACGTGTTTTGGAGCAAAAGCAATTGTAGACAGGTTTAACGAACAGGGTGTTCCTGTAAAAGGCTTAATTGGCATGGGCGGCGTAGCAAAAAAATCCCCCTTTATAATGCAAATGATGGCAGATGTAATGGACATGCCCATTCGTATACATAAGAGCGAACAAACCTGTGCTCTTGGAGCTGCAATGTTTGCCGCAACTGCTGCCGGATTATATAACAGGGTTGAGGATGCAATGAATGCAATGGGGCAAGGCTTTGACGCAGAATATCTTCCTACACAAACGAATGTTGCTATTTATAAAAAGAGGTATGAAAAATATAAAGCCCTTGGTAGTTTTATAGAAAGCAAAGAATAATGAACAACGAATAGTGAATAAAGAATAATGAACAAAGAATAGTGAATAAAGAATAATGAACAAAGAATAGTGAATAAAGAATAATGAACAAAGAATAGTGAATAATGGAGAACATCCTTAAAACGAAGAGTTATGATTTCGCAATTCGAATTGTAAAATTGTCTCAGTATTTACGGGAGGAAAAGAAAGAATACATACTATCAAAACAAGTATTAAGAAGTGGTACAGCCGTGGGAGCATTAATCAGGGAAGCAGAATACGGTCAAAGCAAATCTGATTTTGTAAATAAGCTGAGCATTTCTCTAAAGGAGACCAACGAGACTGACTATTGGATTAACCTTTTAAAGGATACGGGTTATATTGATGATAAACTTTTTGTAAGTCTTTTAAAGGATTGCCATGAACTGCTTAGATTGCTAATTGCATCTATTAAAACAGCTAAACAAGGAAACAAGAAAACAAATGAATAATGAGCAATTCAGTAATGAACAATGAAAAATGAGCAATGAATAACTAACGTTCACCAATTATTGTTCACTTGTTAACTATCCGTTATTCACTATTCATTATTCATCATTTACTAATCATTATTCACTATTCATTGTTCATTAATAATTAAGCATGAGTAAAAATAAATACAGCAATATTCGCAAAGCTGCTTACGAAGCAAATATGCAATTACCCAAATTAGGACTCGTACTTTTTACATTCGGAAACGTAAGTGCAGCCGATAGGGATTTAGGGGTTTTTGCCATTAAACCAAGTGGCGTTCCTTATAAAGACCTGGCAGAAGAAGATATGGTGATAGTAGATTTTGACGGACAGGTCGTAAAGGGTAAGCTTCACCCTTCGTCCGACACGTTAACCCATGCTGTTTTATACAGGCATTGGGAAAACATTGGCGGTATTGTACATACACATTCTACCTATGCAACTGCATGGGCACAAACTCATAGAGATATTCCTAATTATGGTACAACACATGCCGATCATCTTACAGCCGATGTTCCATGCGCGCCGCCGATGAGCGACGAGATGATACAAGGTGATTATGAATATCAAACGGGCTTTCAAATAATCAATTGCCTGAAAGAAAAGGGCTATAGTTATGAAGAGGTTGAAATGATATTGGTAGGAAATCACGCGCCTTTTACCTGGGGCAAAACGGCTGACAAGGCTGTTTACAACAGTGCCGTATTGGAAACAGTTGCGCAAATGGCTTACTTAACTGAACAAATAAGACCCGGTAATCCGAGGCTGAAAGATGCTTTGGTAAAGAAGCATTTCGAACGCAAGCATGGTCCAAATTCATATTACGGTCAGTAACTGTCTGAACCCGGATTTATGGGATTTGTTAGGATTAGGAGGGAAGGTCTGTCTGCAATAACCGCCCAGTTAAATTATAATTTAAACAACACATGATAGACTTAAAAAAACTGGAAGTATGGTTTGTAACCGGTAGCCAACATTTATACGGAGAAGAAACATTGAGGCAGGTTGATGAGCATTCTCAAACTATTGCAACTTCTTTAAATAACACCGATCAAATTCCCGTAACGGTAATTTTTAAGCCTGTTGTCAAAAGCACAGAAGAAATTTACGGCATTTGCCAGGAAGCCAATGTTGCCAAACACTGTATTGGAATAATTGCATGGATGCATACTTTTTCTCCCGCTAAAATGTGGATTAGCGGATTGAAGATCTTGAAAAAACCACTGCTTCATTTACATACGCAGTTTAACAGGGATATTCCGTGGAGTGAAATTGATATGGACTTTATGAACCTTAACCAAAGTGCACATGGCGATAGAGAGTTTGGTTTTATAATGACGCGCATGAGGTTGAACCGCAAAGTTGTTGTGGGGCATTGGGAGGATGAACAAGTAAGGAAACAGATGAATATTTGGACACGTGCCGCTGCAGGCTGGAACGATTGGCAGGGGGCAAAGTTTGTTCGGTTTGGCGATAACATGCGTTATGTAGCCGTAACCGAAGGCGATAAAGTAGAAGCGGAGTATAAGTTTGGCTATTCAGTAAATACGTATGGAATTGGCGACCTGGTAAAAGTGATTAATGAAGTAAGTGATGCGGATCTGAATAATTTAATCGAAGAATATGCCGACCGCTACAAACTGGCAGAAGGCTTGCAAAAGGGCGGAGACAAACATCAATCGTTAGTTGAAGCTGCAAGAATTGAAATTGGCTTACGAACATTTTTGGAGCAAGGAAATTTTAAAGGCTTCTCAGATACTTTTGAAGACCTGCATGGAATGGTGCAGCTACCGGGTATTGCAGCACAACGTTTAATGGCGCAGGGTTATGGATTTGCAGGAGAAGGTGATTGGAAAACTGCTGCCCTGGTTCGTGCGATGAAAGTGATGGGCAGCGGTTTACCCGGAGCTAACTCTTTCATGGAAGATTATACTTACCACTTTGATCCTGCTAACCCACTGGTGTTAGGCTCGCACATGCTTGAGGTTGATGAAGCGCTTGCTGAAGGCGAAATATCATGTGAAGTTCATCCTCTTGGGATTGGTGGTAAAGCCGATCCTGTACGCTTAGTATTTAATTCAGGGGCCGGGCCTGCTTTAAATGCTTCTATTGTTGATATGGGAAATCGTTTCAGGCTGATAGTTAACGAAGTTGAAGCTGTAAAAGTTGAACAGCAATTACCAAAGCTACCTGTAGCACGTGTATTATGGAAGCCGTATCCTGATATGAAAACAGGTTGCGCCGCATGGATTTATGCCGGTGGCGCACACCATACTTGTTATAGTCAAAACCTCACCCGCGAACATATGGAAGACTTTGCATCGTTTGCAGGAATTGAATTGGACCGAGAAATAAAGCAAGAGTTCCTCCGATAAGATGCGATACAACCCAAAACTGATTATTGAATAATGTTTTGCCAAAAATCTTACTTCTATAACCTTCGAAATAGATATAAACA
>MWYU01000432.1 GCA_002050375.1 Chitinophagales bacterium 62-2 | reverse complement strand
AATGGGAACATTAGGGAGATTTTGGATTGAATGTGTAAAGGTTGCCGTGAATTAAAAGCAGCTCAATGCTGTTATACTTATCCACATTAATTCTATTTTTATTATTAACAATTCAGTTGTTCTCTTTCCATTCACATTTCAAAAAAAATCTTACTCTTTCCCTTATTTTTAGGCTTCTAAACTTTGAAGGTTGAAAAATATATTCTATATCCTATTCAATGTGTTTCTATTAGCCTGCAACCAGCCTAAAGCTGCAAATGACAGTTTAGGTCAGTCAAGTCAAAATAATTTTCGCAAGCTCTCCCCTTCAGAAAAAAATTACTATATCAATGCTCTGTATCGTAAGTACGATACCCTTTTGTTGAGGCGTGGTTTTAACGGGGCAATTTTAATTGCAAAAAACGGTGAAGTTCTGTTAGAAGATTATCATGGTTATGCTGATATGAAAACTAAAGACACCATTGATACCAGCACTTCTTTTCACATCGCCTCTGTTACAAAAACCTTCACCGGCATGGCCGTACTTAAATTGTGGGAGGAAAATAAACTGAACCTTGACGACTCGCTGCAGGTATTTTTTCCGCAGTTTCCGTATCACGGCATAACAGTAAGAATGTTACTTAATCATCGCAGCGGGCTTCCCAATTACGTTTACGCTATGGCCGCAGATAAAGATTGGCGAAAAAAATTAGCAACTAATAATGATATGCTGCAATTCCTGACTGAAAAAAAACCAATGTGGTACGGCTACCCAAACAGGGGATTTCATTACTGCAATACCAACTTTGCCTTGCTTGCTCTTATCATTGAAAAAGTTGCCGGGCAATCTTACCCTGAATATATGGCTAACACCATTTTCACTCCGCTGGGCATGAAGAATACTTTTGTTTTTTCAATAAAAGATACGGCTAAATATCATCCAAGTTATCAGCCTAACAATGCTGCTTTCCGCTTAGAACCTATTGATTGCATTTACGGTGACAAGAATATTTACAGCACACCCAGAGACTTGTTTCTGTGGGATAAAGCATTATACACTAACCAATTTGTGAGAAAAGAAACTTATGAAGAGGCAACAAAACCATACAGCTTTGAAAAACCAGGAACACATAATTATGGTTTAGGCTGGCGGATAATGATGTTGCCGGATAGCAATAAAATTGTTTATCATAACGGATGGTAGCATGGGAATAATGCCTGTTTCACAAGGTTCCCCCGTGATAGTGCAACAGTTATCATTCTTGGAAATAAATTCAACCGTAATATTTACGCAGGAAATAAGTTTGGTAGTGTCTTCAACAAAAAGTCCGGCGAGCAGATACAGGAAGAATAGTCAGCTTAGAAATAAAATGACCTTCAGAATTTTAAAGCTCTGAAGGTTATTCTTACCATACTATTATATGCCCAGTCTTTCGACCTATTCAACTTTGAACCTCTCAGCCTTTCAACTGACTAACCTCCATCTCCCCTACTGTATCCTAAAATCCACTGAGTCTTTTGTCTCTCCGCAGGTGAGCATTTTTTTACCAAAATATGGATTTTTAATATCACTCGTATTACTTAACCAATAGGCACCAGCATCATTGAAAGCCATCGGGCAATACTGGTGGTAAACAATCTGCTGGTCATACCTAACGCTTCTTACAAGGTCGTATATATTGTCGCTTATCATTTGAAAAGATTTTCGCTTTTCCTCAATTTTAGGCTCTGCAACCAATGCTTTCGCTTCTGCAGAAATACTTTGCAAATATCCCTCAGCCATCTCAACAATGCTGCTGTCTGCTTTTAATTCATCCATTTTTAAACTATCAGCATTTGCAATCAATAGCCTTGCAGAATTTACAGCCATTGTATCGTTGGTTGCAACAAGTGCATCTTTAAGGTGGTAATAATTTGTAAGAAGTGTTTGAAAAGCGCTATTAAATGCAGCACTATTTTTACTTTG
The DNA here is from genome assembly GCA_002050375.1 of Chitinophagales bacterium 62-2. Lineage (GTDB taxonomy): Bacteria > Bacteroidota > Bacteroidia > Chitinophagales > Chitinophagaceae > Segetibacter. The sequence continues at coordinate 2,337 of MWYU01000432.1, read as the reverse complement.
CTTTAAAGGTTGATCCTGTGCTGTAACGTTCGATGGTTTATCGCTGTCACCGCAGGCAGCTAACAGAACAATTGCAGCTATTGACAGTAATCTTTTCATGTTAAAATAATTTTGACAAAACTAAATCAAATTGCTTTCCAAACTCATTCTCGTACTTTTGCGAACTGCTGCCTCACCCCTGAAGGGGAATAAAAAAAGACAATTCATTTTTAAAAAATAAAATAAAGTTCCTTTACGGAACAGCGCTTTAAGTATGTTATTAGGTCTTCAAAATGTTACGTTCGAATTTGGTGCACGAGTGATTGTAAGCGATGCAACGTGGCATATACAACCAGGCGATCGTATAGGTTTAATTGGATACAATGGAACGGGTAAGTCTACACTTTTGAAAGTATTGGTTGGAGAATATACGCCTTCAGCAGGAACGGTTGAGAAAAGCCGCGACACAACTATCGGTTATCTTCACCAGGACTTGTTAAGCTTTGATACAAATGATAACATAACTGAAGTTGCACTTGGTGCGTTTGAACAAGTACGGAAATTAGAAAAAGACATTGAACAGCTTGGAAAAAAATTAGAACAGGATCATGAAAATGAAGACCTTCTTATAAAGTACACCGATGCTTTGCATGACATGGATGTGCTTGATGGTTATAATATTCATCACAAAGCTGAAGAGGTGTTACACGGACTTGGCTTTAGTAACGATGAGCTCGAAAAACCATACAAACAATTTAGCGGAGGATGGAGAATGCGTGTCTTGCTTGCCAAGATGATATTGCAGGCTCCTGATGTTTTGTTACTGGACGAACCGACAAACCACCTGGATCTTCCTTCTATTGAGTGGTTAGAAAAATATTTGCTTAACTACAAAGGAAGCGTGGTAATTGTAAGTCATGACAAATATTTTCTTAACCGGATGGTTAATAAGATTGTTGAGCTGTATCAAAAACAATTGCACATCTACACGGGCAACTACGATTTTTACCAAAAGGAGAAGGATATCCGAATCGAAATGCAGCAACGTGCTTTCGAGAACCAGCAGGATTACATTCGCCAGCAGGAAAGATTTATTGAACGGTTTAAAGCAAAAGCCAGTAAAGCAGCACAAGCTCAAAGCGTGCAAAAGCGTTTAGATAAACTTGACGTGATTGAAGATGTTCAAATTGAGAGGCCCGATATACGCATAAACTTTTTGATAGATAAAACACCAGGCAGAGTGCTGGTTTCATTAAAAGATGTTAGCAAGAGTTTTGGAAAATTAAATATAATAGATAATACCTCTGCTGAAATTGACCGCGGTGATAAAGTTGCACTCATCGGCGCTAATGGAAAGGGTAAATCTACTTTATTAAGGATAGTTGCGGGAACTGAACCTCACGAAGGCCATAGGGTTTGGGGTCATAATGTTGATGATAGCTTTTATGCTCAGCACCAGTTGGAAGCATTGAATATAAACAATACAGTTTTAGATGAAATGAAAGAATGTGGCAGCCAGAAAACAGAAATGGAACTCCGTGCTTTGTTAGGCTGCTTCTTGTTTGGCGGCGACGATGTAGAGAAGAAGATTAAGGTATTGAGTGGTGGCGAAAAAGCACGTGTTGCTCTTGCTAAAACAATTGTAAGTAAAGCTAATTTTCTAATTCTCGACGAGCCTACAAACCACCTTGATATGCACTCGGTGGAGCTGCTTGCCGAGGCATTGAATAAGTACCAGGGCAGTTATATACTAGTAAGTCACGACCGGTATTTCATCTCTAAAACAGCCAATAAGATATGGGAAATAGTTGATCATAAAATAAAAGAGTTTAAAGGAACATACCAGGAATGGGTTGAATGGAATGAAAGAATGGCATCGCGAAAGCCTGAAGAAAATACAAAATCCGAAGTACGAAGTACGAGGTTAGAAGTTAAAGAAGAACTGAAAAACACAGCAAAGCTAAATCATAACCAACTTCTGCAAAGTACAAACCACAAACCACAAACTACAAACCCTAACTCTCAATCTTCGAACGCTCCTATAAATAGAGAACTGCAGAAAGAATTGCAAAAGCAGCAACGCAAGTTGGTGAATTTGGAAGAAGATATTAATAAAGCAGTGCAAGAGAAATTGCGACTTGAACAAGCTCTTGCTTTGCCCGAAAATTACTCCGATAGAAAGAAGTTTATAACAACTGAAAATGATCTTAAGAAAGCATCATTCCAACTTGAGCAGTTGAATAAACAGTATGAACAATTGTTTGAAAAAGTGATGGAACTGGAAATGCAGTTTGTGGGTTAAGCTTTTCACATATCACCTAAAAAATACAACAGTTAGGGGCAGAACATCATCTACCT
>MWYU01000462.1 GCA_002050375.1 Chitinophagales bacterium 62-2 | reverse complement strand
GCATATAAGCATTTGCTCTTGCAGGCTCTTTGCTTTGCCATGATTTAAATAAAGGAGTTTTAATCAAAACATTCTGGAAAGTATTATTTGGCTGCAGATTGTGGATGTACAAATAATTTTTATTCCTGGCAGATCTTATAGCATAACTTTCGCTGCCGTTTATTATACCCCTGGTGGTTTGCACCCCAAAAACAATATTGCGCAATTCATTTGATTTACCTAATAAAACATTTTTAAAGCTCTTGCCATCAAAACCGGTGTATCCATTAGCATCTTTTACGCCAGTGTTTATTCTTGTTAGATCACCCCCTGCTATATCAATTAAAGTAGGAACGATATCAACATATTGAGCCATTGCTGTGTTACGACTTCCCTGTTTCACTTTGTTTGGGTATTTAACTATAAAAGCAGTTTTTAAACCTGCATCGTAAAGTGTCCACTTTGCAAAAGGTATTGTTCCTGATCCTTGTTCGCTTGTAAAAATCACGACGGTATTTTCCATGCGTCCTGATTTTTTTACAATATTCATTACCACACCAACAAGGCTATCCAGGTAAGTTATTTCTGCATAGTATTTAGAAAGGTTTGTACGTGTAACATCCGTATCAACAAAGCCGGGATTTAATTTTATTTTAGCGGGAGGATAAGCAGCCGGATTACCGCGTGTTAACGGACCATGCGGTTGATTTGAAGTAACCATCAGAAAGTATGGCTTGTCCTTATTATTATTTACAAAAGCTTCTGCCTTTTCTAATTCAATGTCTTTGCCTTCGCCATTATCGCCGTTCCTTCCACCTAAAAACTGGAAAGGATAAGACTCTTCAGGGGCATAATGTCTTTTACCAATAAGTGCAGTACTATATCCCAACTCCTGCAGGTGATGTGCAACACTACGAGTACCAGAATACACCATACTATGGTTTGGATGAGCGCCATTACGTACCGGGTAAACACCGGTAAGTAATTGTTGCCGTGTAGGTGCACAAGCCGGTGAGGATGTGAACATATTATCGAAGCACATACCTTCTTTTGCAAGGGCTGCAACATTAGGAGTTTTTACCTGAGGACTTCCATAAGGTTCAATATCACTATAAGTAAGATCATCTCCCATTATTAATACAATGTTAGGCTTACCGGCAACTTTATTATTAGCCTGGGAATATAAATTCTCCCACGAAAAAAGCTGGAGAATAAAAACTACTGATAGCAATTCAAATTTCATATTAAAGCTTCCTTTTAATTTAAACCAGGTATTAGTAAGGGGTGCGTACCAAATTGTCGCCTTAATTAAGTTGGTCATTGCTAGCCTTGCGCAGCAATCCCAAGCCAAATCGTCAACCTGATTGTGCAGGAGATTGCTTCGTGCCTTACAATGACGAGGAGTTTTAACAACGCCATCAGTCAAAAATAAAAAAAGCGACAATTTGGTATGCATTCTTAGTAACTGATTTAACTATTGTACTACTGTTGATTTAACTATTGTACTGTATTACAATAAATTTAATTATCCAAACGATATAAACTAAAATCAAAATTAGTATCCTGTGTCGCATTAGTACATTCCACAGCTATCCTGTTATTGCCCTCTTTCAACAATGAAATCTTATCCGAAATATTGATTTCATCATAATGTCTTTTGGTTCTTATTTTATCTTCTTCCCAAATCAATTTTCCGTTTAAATAAATTTTAGCATCCCCGAAACCGAAAAGCCTTACACCGAATCCTTTTGGCATATTCTGCACATTAAAATCCTGATACGCGTATATTGATTCGCCCTTCTTTAATAGAGTTGGTGTAGAATTATCAGTAAAGTTAGCAGGTGTATTTTGCTGCAGCCAATCCTTTGCAGCAACACCATTATAAACCTTAAACTTATTAGGTGCTGTTTCGTTTTCTTTATTGATGAAAGATACTTTTAGATCGGACTCTTTATACAATGGAGCATGTAACTCTCTAAGAAGTTGTTCCGGTATTTTCATCACTGAACGGTCATAAGTTAACAAGCCATTTACCTCACCTTCAACATCTGTAGTTTGAGTATAAATCGCTGCAGCTAATCCTCTTGGTACCATTAGTTGCATATTATACATCATCTCTTTATATTCTGAAATTAGCTTTTCACTTTCAGTGTAAGTTTTATATCCCCAGTTGCGCTTTGTAGGATCCCATATATGATCTTTCGTCACTAATCCGAGTCCTCCAAATTCTCCCAAAACAATTGCCCGGCCTTTGTTTGCTGATGGTGCTTCCATTCCTGGCCCGGGGTAATGATGGGCGTCATAAACATCACCTACGCCCCGGTCAGTCCATCCGCTGGGGCAATCAACTAATCTTGAAGGATCATAATTTTTTGTAAGTTCGGCTATGCGTTTAGTATCATATTGTCCCCAACCTTCATTAAGTGGTACCCACATTACAATGCTTGGAAAAAATCGTAAGTGATCCATGATTGCTCTCCATTCGGTTTCAAACTGCTTAGCAGACTCTGCCGGCCGAACCCAGTCTTCTTTAGCATCTGCTGCTACATGCGAAGGGCCGGGGCCGGCAAAACCAGAAGGCATATCCTGCCAAAGCAACATACCCATAGTATCAGCATGATAATAATAACGTGATGGTTCAACTTTTATATGTTTCCTAAGCATATTAAAGCCCATGTCTTTTAACTTCACCATATCATAAAGCATAGCAGCATCAGATGGAGGAGTTAATAAACTTTCAGGCCACCATCCCTGGTCAAGAGTACCAAATTGAAAAACAGGTTTATCATTTAACATTAATCTTGTATAACCATTCTTATCGTTGCCTAATGCAATTTTACGCATAGCAAAATAAGTATTGAATTGATCTGATACTTTATCATTGCTGCGTAACTCAACTGCTACTGTATAAATATTTGGATGTTCAGGTGTCCAAAGTTTAGCAGACGGAATAGTTACAGAAAGGTTTTTATTAAACGAAGCAGTTGTATCTTTTATAACCTTACCATCATTCTTAATTACAAAATGTAAATTTTCGTTGCCTGTTAATCCTGACGCTGTTGTTGTAAAGTTGATCTTGCTGTTATCAATGTCAGGTGTGGGAACAAATTGCTGAACCGCTGTTTTACTTACAGGTTCAAGCCAAACTGTTTGCCATATACCTGAAACTGCTGTGTACCAAATCCCCTTAGGATCTAAAACTTGTTTGCCTCTTGCCTGAAGATCGGTATCTGTTGGATCCCAAACGCTCATTACAATTTGTTGCTCGCCGGTCTTATTTAAGTAAGGCGTAATATTGAATGAAAACGGATCTGAACCGCCTTTATGTTCTCCTGCTTTTTTTCCATTTACCCACAATTTTGTTTCCCAGTCAACTGCATCAAAACGAAGCATAACATCTTTGCCGTTCCAGTTGGCAGGAACAATGAACTTTCTATTGTACCATAATTCCTGCGTTGGTAAAAGCGGTTTACCTACACCTGATAAAGAAGATTCAATACAAAATGGAACCAGTATTTGCCCATCATATTTTGAGGGAGCAGACTGCCCTTTTGCAACTACGGAATAATTCCACATTCCATTCAAATTCATCCATGCAGTTCTTTGCATTTGAGGACGTGGGTATTCGCTCCATACATTTGCCGGTGTAACTTCCTTACCCCATTTTGTTGTTAAACTAACTTTTGCACGTTTCCAATTCTGTGCTTGTGTCTGTGCTTGTGCAATTACGCCCGAAACAATAAACAGCGATAATAATAATGTTCGCATTCTTACTTTTTTATTATAATAATTTGATTAATGTCCGTTCTATTAAAAGTATCCTTCAGTTTTATTTTTACTTTATCAATTGCATTAGTCCTCATTTCCTGCGCCCTTCTTTCCAAGTGATTTTTCAAAAGTTGCCGGGATAGACTTTGATAATTCCTGTATCACCGCTTTCATTGAAGGTTTTTTAGCAACGTTTACATTTTCATAAGGATCAGTTGAATGATCGTATAACTCTTCTGAGCCATCTCCATAGCGAATGTACCTGTAACGTTCGCTTCTTACGCCTGTATATTGTTCACCATAATAAGTAACACTGTTCCTATCCCATTTTGCTGATGGATTTTTTAATACCGGCATTATACTTTTTCCATCGAGGGTATGTTGCGGACCGTTAATACCACAGTATTCAAGAAGTGTAGGATATACATCTACAAGGCTTACAGTTTGTGGTAACTTATATGCTTTGCCATTTGGCAGTCGGATAAGAAAAGGAATAACATCCGACTGATCCCATAAGGTGAACTTCGTCCAGTGTTCTTTAACGCCATTATGAAAACCATTATCAG
>MWYU01000686.1 GCA_002050375.1 Chitinophagales bacterium 62-2 | reverse complement strand
ATCATTAATACCAATCAAAATACTTAGCACATCAGGCTTCAGGTCGAGTGTATCTTTTTGCCAGCGGGCAGCTAAATCAGTAACCTTGTTGCCACTAACACCGATTAAAAAAGTGAAAGCCTTTCTTTGGAAATTGTGTGAACGCACATGTTAAAAGCAAAGTAAGAAAGAGTGTACAGAAAGTTTTTTGCATTATAAGTTCTTCTTTATGTGTTTTAAATATCACACCGGTACTTTTAGTAAAGTAAATTTTAAAATTAATATGGATTGTAATAGTTGTATAATATTCTTCGAAGCCTCACTTACCTGCAAGACTTATTTAAGAACGTTGGAAACACAGAGACTCAACGACACAGAGAATACACAAAGAAGTCCTGTGCAACTACTGCCTCTGAGCATCTGTGTCCACATTTAATATTTCATTTAAACCCCTTAAAACACTGAACTAAACAAATGACTCGGCTAAAATTCTTAGAAGATAAACCAGAGCAGAAAAACTTTCTCTGCTTTTTTTCCCTGTATCATCCCCTACCTTTGGCGCGAAAGTCTTTATCTCTAATTAAAATATTTTTATAATGAAAATTACAGTAGTAGGTGCTGGTGCAGTAGGTGCAACCTGTGCCGATAATATTGCCCGCCGAGAACTGGCAGAGGAACTTATTTTGCTTGATATTAAAGAAGGCCTGGCAGAAGGTAAGGCTATAGATATGATGCAAACTGCCGCAATCCTCGGCTTTGATACGAAAATTATTGGTGTTACAAATGATTATGCAAGGACTGCGAATTCTGATGTAGTAGTAATTACTTCTGGTTTACCACGCAAACCCGGGATGACACGCGAAGAATTGATAGGTACCAATGCTAATATTGTAAGAACTGTAACTGAAAATATTTTAAAACATTCTCCCAATACCATTATAATCGTTGTATCTAACCCGATGGATACGATGAATTACCTTACACTCCAAACCTCTGGTTTACCTAAGAACCGAATTTTAGGTATGGGAGGCGCTTTAGATTCTGCGCGTTTTAAATATTACCTAAGCCAGGAGCTTGCCTGCTCTCCTTCTGATTTGAATGCAGTAGTTATTGGCGGACATGGAGATACTACTATGATACCTTTAATAAATCATGCTACATGGAACAGTATTCCTGTAACACAACTTCTAAGCAAAGAGCAGCAGGATAAGATTGTTTCGGCTACAATGGTCGGCGGCGCTACTTTAACCAAATTAATCGGAACATCTGCATGGTATGCGCCCGGGGCCGGCACTTGCGCAATGGTCGAAAGCATTGTACGGGACGAGAAAAAATTAATTTCGTGTGGTGTAGCTTTAGATGGCGAGTATGGGCAGAAAGATATTTCGTTGGTTGTCCCTGTAATACTGGGAAAGAATGGTTGGGAAAGAATTTTGAACTTTCAGTTAAGTACCGAAGAGCAGGTCGCATTTAACAAGAGTGCAGATGCTGTAAGAAGTATGAATGATGTATTGAAAACGTTGTAAAAGTATATTTAGCTTAAAGCTGTTAACCTGGCAAGTGCCTACTTGCCGGGTTTTTTTTAATGGATCCACGAAGATGTAGTGCTTGCATGTACTTATATTATTCTTTATAATATTAATAATAACATTCTGTCTATCATAAATCTTCACTTTTTCTATTCTTATTTTGATTTTCAAACCTGTAAATCTATATATTTGCATTACAAATACTAAAAGTAGTACACAGGTAAAATTTATTATATGTGCTTTGTAAGGAAATAAAAGGTAGAGCACGAATGATTTTCATATGGCAAGCAATCGTTAGAGGCCTGCTGTTTCTACAGTGGGCTTATTTATTTTACAGATTTTAATGCTTTCCGAAGTTGTAATAGTCAGCTTCTTATACCCCGTTCTGCAACTTGCGCTACATCTGCAATAGCATGTTTTTCCATGCAATTAAAATGGCCTAACGGACATTTCTTGTAGCCAATTTTACTACAGGGTCTGCACCATAATCGTTTTACTTCGAACTTAATATCGGGCACCATAGAATTACCAAAATAAGCGGTCATCCCAAACAATGGAACAGTATTACCCCAAACACTAATAATAGGTTTTTTAAAAGCCGAAGCAATGTGCATTAGTCCTGTGTCGTGAGTTATTATAATCTTGGCTCTTCTTACCAAATCAGCGCTTTCGTTCAAACTAAACTTGCCGCAGGAGTTATAAACTTTTATTGGGTCTGTTGATGCTATTTCCTCTCCTGCTTTCCGATCTTCTTGTCCGCCTAATAAAATAATTGGATGGTTTATTTGTACACATAACTCTTTAAGTTTATGTAAGGGCAGCTTTTTTGTGTTATGTGCCGCACCTATTACAATTCCAATATATCCTAAAGAATGAGAAGCAGGAATATCTTTATCGGGAACAATATCTTCTGCAGAAATAAAATAATCTAAACCTTTCCTGTCATTTACAACTCCTAAAATTTTCACTGTTTCCAAATACCGGTCTACAATATGAACAGGTGGTAACAGGTTTATTTTAAAAGCTGTTAAGAACCACTTTCTTACATTGAGCTTATTTAAAGAATAAGCTTTTACTTTCTTCAGGGCCTGCTTTATTTTTAATGTGCGAAGGTTATGATGAAGATCAATTATATAGTCAAAGTTTTCTTTTTTCAGTTTCATGATAACCTGCTCAAAGTTCTCCTCAAGCAGATGCAGTTTATCTATATAAGGATTACTTTGAAGTATCTCCCTAAAACTATACTTGGTGAGATAATGAATTTTAGCATTAGGTAACTGCTGCTTGAGGCAGCGAACAACAGGTGTAGTTAAAACTATATCTCCTATAGAACTAAGTCTTATGATAAGAACTTTAAGACCGACCTCCGCAAGCCCCTCCGCCCCTAAAGGAGATTGCCCCTCTGCCCCTAAAGGGCGACTCTGAAAGCTTTTATAATTGTTATCCTTATCCTTGTTCAAGTATTTCAGAAATTTTTTATTATACCGTTCCACTTGTCTTCCCCTCTTCTCGCTTTCGGGTCGGGGCTTCTTATCCTTGCTCTCTCTCCTCCTTTAGGGCCGGGGCTTATTCCACATACTTCAAATCCTTACCAAAAGTTTCTTTGGTAAAATAGGCAGCTATCCACGTGACAACCATAATGATAATTGCAGTAATAACTCCCCCTGTAATGTAGTCAGTAGCTTCACGTAAAAACTTAAATAGCATAATGATGAGAGGCAAAGCACCGCGAACCATATTTGGAACCGTAGTGGCGGCAGTTGCTCTAAGATTGGTTCCGAACTGCTCAGCAGCTATGGTAACAAAAATAGCCCAAAAGCCGGTAGCGAAGCCAAGGCCTGCACATATTAAATACATAGTTGAACTGCTTCCCCCTTTTTGCATAAAGAACAGGGCCATAAAAACCATCGTCAAACTATAGAAAATATATAAAGCTTTCTTACGGCTTTTTAAAACCTGGCTTACAAATCCAATTAATATATCGCCAATTGATATGCCTACATAAGCAAACATTATTGCCTTTCCCGGCGAAACCGGCTCTGTTATTCCGAACTCTGTTGCAAACTTATCTGCAAAACTTACCAAAACACCAATTACAAACCATGTAGGAAGTCCAATTAATATGCACTTTAAATATTTAAAGAACCTTTCTTTATTAGTGAAAAAAGAAAAGAAATTACCGCGGCTTACATTCATTTCCTTCACTTCTTTAAACATGCCGCTTTCGAAAACGCCTATACGCAATATTAATAAGAGTATGCCCATTGCTCCGCCTATATAATAACATATCCGCCAGTCAAACTCTTTGGAAATAAAATATGCAACCACAGCGCCGGTAAGCCCAATACCGGCCACCATTGATGTGCCAATACCGCGTTTCTCTTTAGGTAATAATTCCGAAACTAACGTAATACCCGCTCCAAGTTCACCAGCCAAGCCAACACCTGCAATAAAACGAAGCAAAGCATATTGATTAACTGTCTGTACCATACCATTGGCAATGTTTGCAAGCGAGTAAAGTAATATTGATCCAAACAATACACTTAACCTTCCCTTCTTATCTCCCATCACTCCCCATAATATTCCGCCTAACATTAAACCAACCATCTGAACACTGATGATAAACTCCCCCTGTGTTAAAACCTCGCTTTCTGACAAACCCAATGAAGCAAGGCTTTGCTTACGGATAATGCCGAAAAGAAGCAAATCATATATATCTACAAAATAACCGAGTGCACCTACAATAACAGGAATAGAAAAAATTCCGTAGGTACGTTTATCTAATTCGGGCATTATTGTGTTGTTGAATTTTTACTCTTTGACCTTGAGAATATTTTAATTAAAACCGGAAGTGTAGTAACCAGCACTATACCCAAAACGATCACTTCAAGGTGCTCTTTAAGATCAAACCCAAATTGGCTTAGTATTATTTTTTGCAGAAAATGGCCCGCTATCAACATTGAAAAAACCCAGGCTACACTGCCAACAATATTGTAGTAAGTAAACTTCTTTTTATCCATATCAACTACTCCGGCAATTACGGGAGCAAAGGTTCGTAGAATAGGCAAAAACCTGGCAAAAACAATAGCTGTGCCGCCGTGCTTTTCGTAAAACTCATGGGCCTGGTTGAGATATTTTTTCCTAAAGAAAAATGTATCCTTACGGTGATAAATAAAGGGCCCGCTTTTTTTTCCAAACCAATAGCCAACAAAGTTTCCTAATATGCCCGCCACTGATATAAGTATCAGCAGGATTAATAAGTCGACAAATTCATTACCTGAAGCAACAACTTCACCTGCAAGTTTATCGCTGTAGATGCCCGCAACAAAAAGCAGGCTGTCGCCTGGTAAAAAGAAACCTGCCAGCAAACCTGTTTCTGCAAATACAATGAACAAAAGGATCCATAACCCTCCATGCTCTATGTAAAATTCCGGGTTGATCAGGTCTTTAAAATGAATGGATAATATTTCTATCATTTATAATGTTCTAATTCGTGTTTTGTTGAAAGTTATAACAGAAAAAGTCTTATTTAATACACTCGCTTGTTTAAGCAGCAACAATAGCAACCTTTCTCGAATAGCAGGAAGATCAGGATGTTTGTAACGTAGAAGTATTACTGCTTTTACCGGAACTTTATTTTTATACACCAATTCACCAAAGTCTTTATCTTCTGTCAGTATTAAAGCCGGCGGATCGAGAGAAAGTGAAGCTATGTCGATGTCCTGTAAAGAAGCATAGTCTTCTGCAATGGAAAGTACTTCTATTCCCAAGTTTCTTATATCCTTAACTAAAGAATAGTTTACACTTTCATCTGCAATAATCCTCATGCCACTGCTTCAATTATTATCTCATTGGTAAGCACTGCATGCGCGTATCGCAACGCTTCTCTGATATCCTCTAATGTTAAGCGGGGATACCCATCTAAAATATCTTCGTATGATGCCCCCCCCGCGAGTTTATCCAGTATCAGCTCCACTGTTATCCTTGTTCCTTTTATGCAGGGTTTTCCCAACATAACTTTAGGGTCTATAGTAATTCTTTCAAAGTACATACTGTTTTTATTACAAAATTAGTTTAATTGCTATTCCTAATGCTCTAACGAATTTTCCCATTTGCTTACAACACTTGTTGCAAGCCCGTTTCCTAATACATTGGTTGCTGTTCTAAACATATCGCAAAAGTGATCAATTGGCAATATCAATGCAATGCCTTCAGCCGGAATATTGAACATGGCACAAGTAGCTGTTACTACTACCAGCGATGCTCTCGGCACACCTGCAATACCCTTGCTGGTAAGCATTAATACAAGCAGCATGGTTAGCTGTGTCCCGAAATCTAAATGAATACCATAAGCCTGTGCTATAGCAATACTGGCAAAGGTCATATACATCATACTTCCATCAAGGTTGAAGGAATAGCCTAAGGGAAGAACAAAAGCAACAATTTTATCCTTGCATCCGAAACGTTCCAGTTCTTCAGTCAGCTTGGGAAACACGGCCTCGCTGCTTGTGGTGCTAAATGCAATTAATAACGGCCCCGAGATTCGTTTAATTAAAATTCGAAGTCTTCTCCCCAACACCAAAAAGCCAACAGTTAATAATAGCAGCCATAGCAATACGATACCTATAATAAATTCACCAAAATATAATCCGTAAAACTTAAATATCTCCAGCCCTTTGGTTGCAATTACAGCAGCAATAGCACCAAACACACCTAAGGGTGCAAAGTTCATTACATAGGTAACCATTTTTAAAATAACGTGGGAGATAGCTTCCAAAGCTCTTACAACTATTTTACCCCAGTCACCTAAACTGGCAGTAGCCACGCCAAAAAAAATACTGAATATCACTAATTGAAGTATCTCATTATTCGCCATAGATTCAAAGACACTCTTTGGCACAACATGTTCGACAAACTTCTGCAGCGAAAATTCCTGAGTCTTTCCAATAAGCTCTTTTGCGCCGGTTGCATCCCCATAACTAAGATCAATACCGGCACCGGGTTTAAAAAAATTAACCAGTACCATCCCTAAAAGTAACGAGGCAAGAGATGCAGACACAAACCACAATAAAGCTTTACCTCCTACTCTTCCCACCGTTGTAAGATCGCCTAACTTAGCAATACCTACAACCAAAGTTGAAAAAACAAGCGGGGCAATAATCATCTGAACAAGCCGTAAAAAAATAGTAGTAAGAAGCCTTATGTTGTTCGAAAATGTTTGAATAGTTTGAGCAGAGGATTGATGATGGATGATATAACCCGTAATAATACCAAGCATCATGGCAATAATAATATAAATTGTCAGCCTGTTTTTTTTCTGAGGTTGAGTAATTTCCATGCATGCATTGATTATTGTGCAATATAGTATTTACAATTAAAAGGCAACAAGCAAACCCCTCAACGGATCAGTTTATAACAGCAAAAGAAAACTTTCCTGCTATGAATAAATGCTTATTTTTCCAACTAATTAAGAACAGAATAAATAACCAAAACAGTTATGAATTTACTTGCGAAAAAACCAATTCAGAAATTAATTGCAGAAGCAGACGATACCGAAAAAGGTTTAAAGCGTACTTTAGGAGCAGGTAATTTAGTTGCCTTAGGTATTGGCGCAATTATAGGAGCAGGCTTGTTTGTACGTACTGCTGCTGCGGCAGCAAATAATGCTGGTCCATCGGTTACTATTGGTTTTATTATTGCTGCAGTAGGTTGCGCTTTTGCCGGTTTATGTTATGCTGAATTTGCTTCTATGATACCTATTGCGGGCAGCGCTTATACTTACAGCTATGCTACTATGGGTGAGTTTATTGCCTGGATTATTGGTTGGGATCTTGTTTTGGAATATGCTGTTGGCGCCGCAACGGTAGGGATTGCATGGAGCGAATACTTTAATAAATTTCTTGAAATTTTTGGTTTTCGAATACCATATGAATGGTCGCATTCACCATTTGAAGCCTCTGCTGCAGGCGTTAATGGCATAATGAATATTCCGGCCCTGTTTATTATTCTAATGCTTACCATGCTTTTAATAAGAGGTACAAAAGAGTCTGCTTTTGTAAATGGTATAATCGTTATTACAAAAGTAGCTATAGTAATTATTTTTATTGCATTAGGGTGGTCGTATATGAACCCTGTAAATCATGCTAATTATATTCCTGAACCTGGTACTTATACAGATTCTCAGGGTGTAGATCACAACTTTGGAGGTATTATGGGAATGTTAGGTGCGGCAGGTGTTGTATTTTTTGCATTTATTGGCTTCGATGCCGTTTCCACGGCAGCACAGGAGGCAAAAAATCCTAAGAAAGATATGCCAATAGGTATTTTAGGTTCTTTAGCGATTTGTACTATTTTATATATCCTGTTTGCTCATGTATTAACCGGTGTAGCCAGTGTTGAAGATTTTAGAACACAGGGAAAAGAAGCTTCTGTAACTTATGCTATCCAAACTTATATGCCTGGTTACAAATGGTTGGGCGACCTGGTAACTGTAGCAATCTTAGCAGGCTTTTCCTCAGTTATACTTGTAATGCTTATGGGGCAATCTCGCGTATTTTATTCTATGAGCCGCGATGGATTAGTACCGAAAGTATTTTCTGACGTACATCCCAAATTCAGAACACCCTATAAATCTAACTGGATATTTTTTGTATTAGTAGGCCTGTTTGCTGCTTTTGTTCCCGGAGATATTGTTGGAGATATGACAAGCATTGGAACCTTGTTTGCCTTTATTCTTGTATGCGCAGGTGTATGGATTTTACGGGTAAAAAATCCTGAAATAAAACGGCAGTTTACAACTCCCCTCGTTCCTTTAGTTCCTATTTTAGGAATAGTAGTTTGCGGAGCTATGATATTTGGCTTAGGATGGACTAACTGGGCACGGCTTATGGGCTGGCTTCTAATTGGTCTTATTATTTATTTCGGCTATAGCCGGAAACATAGTTTAATACAGAAAGGGCTATTAAGCGATCCTAAAGATCCTGTTGATCCTTTCAATCCGTTGCAAAAGTCATAGTTAATTAAAGCCGGGAAAAAATATTACGAACTAAAGAAACTTTGAAAGATTGAAGAAGTAAAAAAAGGAGCCTGCATAATTTTGTTATGCAGGCTCCTTTTTTAGGTTAGCCTGTAACCAATAAAACCTGTAAAAGAATATAAGATTTCTATTTTTATAATGCGGTCCTTAACTTTTCCGGCATTCGTTTCGTCCATGTTCTTTCGGGCCTGTTAGCCGGCCTTTGGGAGAAGCGGTTTGACGTATGAGTATTATGAGGAGTTACTCGTCCGCCTTTACTATGG
Organism: Chitinophagales bacterium 62-2; assembly: GCA_002050375.1. Lineage (GTDB taxonomy): Bacteria > Bacteroidota > Bacteroidia > Chitinophagales > Chitinophagaceae > Segetibacter. Next base: position 13,466 of record MWYU01000686.1, on the reverse strand, counting down.
TATGGATGATCTTCAACAACTGAAATAGACTGACCTATTAGCTTCGTAATATCTTTTAGGTATGCCCTTTCTTCGCCATCGCAAAAAGAGAAAGCAATACCACTTGCACCTGCACGGGCTGTACGTCCTATACGGTGCACATAACTTTCAGGAACATTAGGTAACTCAAAATTTATAACATGGGAAAGCTCATTTATGTCAATCCCGCGTGAAGCAATATCTGTTGCAACCAGCACTCTTAATTGCCCCGTCTTAAACATTGAAAGAGCACGTTCTCTTGCTGTTTGTGATTTTTCTCCATGAATAGCATCGGCATAAATATTTTCACGGTTAAGAAGTTTGGCAACTTTATCAGCACCATGTTTTGTACGGGTAAAAACAAGCGCGGTTTTAATGCTGTTATCTTTTAGAAGATGCAGCAATAAAGAAGGCTTATCTCCTTTCTCCACGTAGAAAATGCTTTGCTCAATTTTATCAACCGTAGATGAAACAGGTGTTACTGCTACTCTTATAGGATTATCTAAAATAGTATCAGCAAGTCTTGAAATTTCAGGCGGCATAGTAGCAGAAAAGAATAATGTTTGTCTTTTAGCGGGCAGCTTAGCAATCACTTTCTTTACGTCGTGAATGAAGCCCATGTCGAGCATACGATCAGCTTCATCCAATACAAAAAGGTCAATGTGTTGAAGGTTGATATGCCTTTGATCCATCAGGTCGAGCAACCTGCCCGGGGTAGCAATTAAAATATCAATGCCATGACGTAATGCATTAACCTGCGGCACCTGCGACACACCACCAAAAACAACGAGATGGTTTAGACCGGTATGTTCACCATAAGCCATAAAGCTTTCACCTATCTGAATGGCGAGCTCCCGGGTCGGCGTTAGTATTAATGCTTTAATAGGTCTTGCACCTCTTTGAGCATTCTTTTGCTGATATAATATCTGCAAAATAGGAATTGCGAAAGCGGCAGTTTTACCTGTACCAGTTTGTGCGCAGCCCAATAGATCTCTTCTGTTTAATACTACAGGAATCGCTTGTTCCTGTATGGGTGTGGGATGGATATATCCTTCTGTGTGGAGTGCCTTTAAAATAGGCTCAATTAAATTTAAATTTTCGAACAACAACGTAATAAATATTTATATTAAAAATTACAACCTTACAAATAGTATGTGAAGATTGATTGAATATCCTGCTCATCGTATATTGACCAGATGAAGCTTTATAGAAGAAGGAAGATTATCGGGTCTGCTAAGAGAGAAAGTATATGAATGGCGCAAACATAGGCTATTAATTGTAAAGGCTTTGATAAAGGTGGCGAATTGTAATATAACTTCGCGACTTTCTAAAACTCATTTTTGTTTATAGATTTTATAGAATGTATTATAGTTGACATAAGTGGTACCCGCAGAGTTAGGTATAAGAAAGCTGTGGTACTGCTAATACAATTCATTATTATACAATTTGAAAATCAAATAGTGCAAGCAATTGTATCACTTGCATGTCCACCATTTTTTGTTTAATTTCCTATTCCAATAGGCACCTCCATAAAATTCTATTTGTGAAAAAATTTTTACTTTTTTCTCTGCTAGTTATACTCAGTTCTTTAAATCTTTATGCTCAAAATTCTCCAAAGCGTGAGTTTAGGGGAGCCTGGATTGCCACTTACACAAACATAGATTGGCCAAATAAAACTCAAACTCCGCAACAGCAACGTGATGCTTTTATCGTGATTGCTAACCATCATCAGCAAACGGGAATGAATGCTTTGTTCATACAGGTTCGCAGCCAGGCAGATGCAATGTATGAAAGTGCAATAGAGCCATGGTCCGCTGATCTTACAGGCACGCAGGGATTGCCTCCAAACCCTTTTTGGGATCCTATGAAATTTATGGTGGATGAAAGCCACAAACGCGGAATGGAATTTCATGCATGGATAAATCCTTACCGCGCAGTAGGCAATACCGCTAACCTCCCAAACTTCTCGCCCACGCATGTAGCAAAGCAACATCCTGAATGGATGCTTACAGTAGGAACTTTACAAATATTAAACCCGGGATTAGCGGCTGTAAGAGATTACGTTACAAGTGTAATAGTAGATATTTTAAAACGATATGATGTTGATGGAATTCACTTTGACGATTATTTTTATCCTTCAGGTACTATCAACGATAATGATGCTTTTAATGCCGATCCGCGCGGCTTTACCGTTCGTGCAGACTGGCGCAGAGACAATATAGATCTACTCATTAAAAGAGTGTATGACTCAGTTAAGAGCATTAAGCCCTGGGTAAAGTTTGGAGTTTCGCCTTCAGGTATTTACCGCAATAGCACCGACCCTAATATCGGGTCGGCAACAAGCGGACTTGAACATTATACTACTTATTATGCCGATACAAAAAAATGGCTGCAACAAGGGTGGGTCGATTATATGTGCCCGCAACTATATTGGTATATCGGGCAGCCCAATGCCGACTATAAATTGCTTGTTCCCTGGTGGAACAACATTGCAAATGGCAGGCACATATACATTGGCATGGCAGGCTACAAAGTGGCCGATCCTGCACAAGGTGCGGCATGGGCATTGGCTTCTCAAATTCCTGACCAGGTAAGGATGAACAGAAGCTATCCGAATGTATTCGGCCAGGCAATTTATAATACAACCAGCGTGCGAAGTAATAAATTAGGTTTCAGGGATTCCTTACGATTAAATTTTTACAGCACACCGGCTTTATTACCTACAATGGCATGGCGTGATAGTATCGCTCCCCAACCGCCTGCTAATCTTACTGTAACAAAATTGGAAAACAACTCTGTAGTTCTTAACTGGTTCAAACCTCCTGCAACTGAAGATGAATTGGATAAAGCAAAGCGCTTTGTTATTTACCGTTCGCAAAGCCCAGTAACTGATCTTTCAAATGCCAATAACATTCTTGCCATAACTCCAAACGATACCACTGCATACACGGATACAACCATTGCCGCCGATGTTAATTACTATTATACGGTTACAAGCTTAGACCGTTTTCAAAATGAAAGTCTTGCAGCCAATACTTTTGAATTGTTGCCGCTTACATTACTTGAATTTACTGCAAACAAAACAAGTGAAGTAAATGTAAAGGTGCAATGGAGCACTGCACGGGAAGACCGGGTTAAGCATTATGAAATTGAAAGAAGCTTAGATGCGGGAAACTTTTTAATTGTTGGAAAAATAGTTGCAAGAAATAGTAACCGAACCGAACATTATTCATTTACAGATATAACAAGTGGCATAACCGGCACCTTATATTACAGGCTGAAGATGGTGGATAAAGATGGGCAATTTAGTTATAGCCAGATGAAGACAATTAATAAACAGCAGAATGATGAAATGGTTAAAGTATTTCCAACCGTGTTGAGGCGTGGTCAGGCATTGCAGTTGCAAGTGGTAACTGCAGGAAATAACAGGATGACGTATGCGCTGTTTGACCATTTGGGAAGAGAGCTTTCCAATGGAGTTATTCCAAATACAGGTACTTCAAATACCCGGCTGATAAATACCCGGAATTTTTCTGCAGGCATATATTTTATACAAATTTTGCAGGCAAATAAAAAGCAAAGCATCCAATTGGTAATACAATAAAGTGCCCCCCGCTGAGGCAATTATTCTGTGAAAGTTTGAGATTAGTTAAGTGACTTCACATTATTATGAACGAGCATCCATTTAGCGGTTTCGTAAAGGGCAGATGTTTTAACAGAGGCAACTTTACGTATTGAATCTTCCTGCGGTTTTGTCCAACCTGGTATATTATCAGTCACGGGCAGCAGCAGTTCCTGGTTGAACCGTATATTTTTTATGAAATAATAGGAATCTGTTACCAAGCCAATCATCCCTTCATCGTGATGAATAATAAAAGCGCCATTTTCTTTTTTATGTGGGTGCAGAAGATCACGACCCAGGGTAGTATTCAGGTAGGGCTGATGAACGAGGCCGGCAATAGTTGGCAACACATCAATTTGTGATACAGCTTCACTTCTTTGTTGTGGCAGCAATAACTTTGGAGAGTACAGAAGAAGGGGAACATGCTCATCGCTTAGTCGTTGATTCGTCCAGGCATTGGGGTACAGCGCTGTTGCATTTCCAGCAACACCATGGTCACCTACAAAAACAAATATAGTATTGTCAAAATAAGATTGCTGCTGTGCAACCTCGATAAATTTCCGGAAAGCATAGTCTGTATAACAAAAAGCATGGTATTCATCAAGAGATAAAAACCCATATTTCAGTAAAGTGTCCTTTGGTAGATCACGCTTAACAAAATCTTTGTCTTCCTCAGGTATAGTGTACGGACGATGATTATCTGCTGTTTGTATAACCGCAAAAAAAGGCTTCGTTTGTTTTGTAAGCACTTTGCTCGCTTCTAAAAAAAGGTTCTTATCGCTTATGCCCCAAACATTAACCTTGGGTGAAGAAAAATCTTTTTCCTCGTATAAATGAAGCCCTTTTATGTTCTGCAACAAACCCCTGTAATTATTAAACTCGCTGCTTCCACCAATGAAATAAAATTTCTCATAATCCTCAAAGCTGTTAATAATCGTATGCTGGTTGATCGATTCAACATTGCGGCTGGAGAACTTTGATAATTGCACGTCAGGAATTCCTGTAAGTGTTGCAAACACTCCGCGGGCTGTACCGAAATGGGGTGAAAAACAACGATTGAAGAATATGCCATCGTTACAAAGACTGCTGAAGTAAGGAGTTGCATTAAGCGGATTGCCACTCATGCTGCTTTTATACATGCTGAACGACTCGCAGATTACCAGTACAATGTTCGGCTTACTTTCGAGGGCACGGCTCGCGGGTAAAACAAGTCTGTTGTAATCTAAGGTAGAAGCATTGCTGTCTAACTGAAGAAAATCAGCAACTACAGGAAAGTACTCTCTTGCCTTTCTGTCTTCCATTTCGGGCTTTCTAAAACCTAATGTCGTAAAAAAATTTTCAAGAGGATTTAGGGCGAGGTAAGATTTAAAGTTGTCGTTAAAAACAAAAGCGTCCTGCCATACAAGGGGCTTTTTTGTAAAGCTTCCGTAAATACCGATAAGCAAAAATGCAATGCTTAATACATACCATCTTCGCCGGTAGACAATTGATTGGTCGTTGTTTTTGTTCTCAACTGTTTTATGGGCCCGCTGGTACAGCCAGTAAAAAAAACACACCACTGCAATAAGCGCAAGCAATATCCAAAACAAAGGATAGGATTGCCAAAGCATCTCTATAGATATTTTTGCATCTTCAGCAAAGTTTAATGCGCTTGCATTTAAACGGGTATTTACATAGGCAAAGTGGCCATAATCAGCGCCGAAGAAGAACATCATTACAAAAGTTACCAGTGCCATGTACGACGTCCAGAAGCGTTTTGCGTTAGCAGAGCTGTAAGGCGTAAAGTTGGGGATGAAACCACTTGCCAAAACGGGTAACAATGTTATACATATCCATCTCACATCAAACAAAACGCCTAAAAAGAAGGAAGGTATAACATCTGTAATACGAACTGTTTTCGGCCTGAAAGCGAGATAAGTTGATAGCCGGAATAATGTAAATATGATGAGGAAGATAATAAATAGTTTTACTACCCATTGTATCGTTTTAGGAACTCTCCACTTTAGTAACATAATTGTTACGCTTTTTGCTTTTTATTATTTTGATAATAACCGCTGTTCCGGATGGTGGATATCATTAGTTAATACGTAAAATTTTTTCCCAGATAGTCATCACTAATTAATCTTGGGGAGTGCAATTTACTTCTTAAAATTATAAAGGGAAAGGAGTACTTTTTATAGCCTGACTGTTGTATTTGTTATTAGTGCAGTTAAAGAATAAAGCACTATTACTTGTCTGCAGCTACAGAGAAATCACGGATGTCAGGATAGTCTTTAATCCATCCCATGGATAGCGATAAGTCTTTCATTTAATTTAAATTTGATTTGAAATTTTTAATATGGCGTCACCTTTTAAAATGACATGATAGTCACCTTTAATGTAATGAAAGTATTGTGGAAGAATTGCCTTAATCGTGATTCACAGGAGAAGCTAATCATTAACTTATCTAAGCTTATTTAAAATTGCAGAGCCGTTATGGAAATAACATTAGTAAAGCGTAATTAGCAGTTCTTCTTCCAATAGAAAAAGCAATGTCTCATATCATCAGGAGTTCTCAAGAGGGTAGCTATGTGATACCTAAGTAATTACACGGTAAGTACTTACGAACGTCAAAAATAATTGGAGTCGTATAGAAATGCAAGCTTTTCAAAGTATTTATTTGACCACTAAAAAATACTTAAATAAATTTTGATTTCAGAGGGAAAAAGATATTGTCGGGCAATGGCGGTATTTATGAAAAACAAAAGCCTGTTTCAAGTAAACTGAAACAGGCTTTATATAAAGGGAAGGGACTGTAATTATTGTTCTACAGTATCCCGTACCTCATTTCTAAACACCACTACGCCATCAAACACATCCACTACTACAGGTTTGGATTTGTCGATATCTCCGGCCAATATTTTTTTGCTCAGTTGGTTTACAACTTCTTTTTGTATCAACCTCTTTAATGGTCTTGCACCAAACTGTGGATCATATCCGTTCTCCGCTAAATAATCCAGGGCATAATCGCTGAATTGTAATTGTATGCCACTTTTCTCAACTAATTTATTCAGGTTGTTTAACTGTATTTTTATAATACCTTTTATCTCTTTCTTCATCAGTGGCTGGAACATAATCACTTCATCAATCCTGTTCAAAAATTCGGGACGTATATTCTGCTTTAGCAGGTTTATTACTTCTGCTTTTGTCTTATCTACCACTTCTTCTTTGTTATGTTCATCTACATCTTCAAAAGCTTCCTGAATAATGAGGCTGCCCATATTACTTGTCATAATGATGATCGTATTTTTGAAGTTTACCACGCGGCCTTTGTTATCGGTTAAGCGGCCATCATCCAACACCTGCAGTAATACGTTGAATACATCAGGATGCGCTTTTTCAATTTCATCTAACAGTATTACACTGTAAGGTTTACGACGTACCGCTTCAGTTAATTGTCCGCCTTCATCATACCCAACATATCCAGGAGGCGCACCTACCAGGCGGCTTACTGAATGTTTTTCCTGGTATTCGCTCATATCTATCCGGGTCATCATACTTTCATCATCAAACAGGTAATCTGCCAATGCCTTTGCCAACTCTGTTTTACCTACACCGGTTGTTCCCAAAAAAATGAAAGAACCAATGGGCTTTTTAGGATCCTGTAACCCTGCACGGCTACGGCGGATAGCATCTGATACAGCTTCTATTGCCTCATCCTGGCCTACCACTCTATTGTGCAGTTCGGTTTCAAGACTAAGAAGTTTCTCTCTTTCGCTTTGCATCATTTTAGTAACGGGAATGCCCGTTGCCTTTGCCACGTTTTCAGCAATGTCTTCCGCATCAACTTCTTCTTTCAGCAGGCGCTTGCTTTCGCTGAGCTCGTTCAATTTTTGAGAATATTCTGCAATTACCGTTTCCTGCTCCTGCACTTTGCCGTAACGTATTTCAGCAACCCTTCCGTACTCGCCATTCCTTTCAGCCTGCTCGGCCAGTTGCTTTAAACTTTCAATTTCGGCTTTAGCAGTTTGTATCTTTTCAACTACTTCTTTTTCCTGTTGCCACTTAGCTTTCAGCGTGTCTCTTTCAACACTAAGTGTGCTTATATCTATGGCAAGCTGACGCAACTTTTCCTCGTCGTTCTCGCGCTTAATAGCTTCCCTTTCAATTTCTAACTGGCGAATTTTTCTTTCCAGTTCATCCAATTCTTCGGGCATGCTATTCATTTCTAAACGGAGTTTGGCAGCGCTTTCATCAATCAGATCAATAGCTTTATCAGGTAAAAAACGATCAGTTATATAACGGTGAGATAATTCAACGGCAGCAATAATTGCTTCGTCTTTAATACGCACATGATGGTGGGTTTCATAACGGTCTTTTAATCCGCGTAAAATTGATACCGCATCTTCTTCATTTGGTTCTTCGATCATCACCTTTTGGAAACGGCGTTCAAGCGCTTTATCCTTTTCAAAATATTTCTGGTACTCGTTTAAAGTAGTGGCACCAATCGCTCTTAGCTCGCCTCTTGCCAAAGCAGGTTTTAAAATATTAGCAGCATCCATTGCGCCTTCGCCACCACCTGCACCCACAAGTGTATGTATCTCATCTATAAATAAAATGATCTCCCCCTGGCTTTCCGCAACTTCCTTTACCACACTTTTTAAACGCTCTTCAAACTCACCTTTATATTTTGCCCCGGCAATTAGCTGTCCCATATCGAGAGCAAAAATAATTTTAGACTTCAAATTTTCAGGGATGTCGCCATTAACGATACGATGAGCCAAACCTTCGGCAATAGCCGTTTTACCAACACCAGGTTCACCTACTAAAATAGGGTTGTTCTTGCTTCGGCGCGAAAGAATATGCAGTGTGCGGCGTATCTCTTCATCACGACCAATTACAGGATCGAGCTTTCCTTCACGAGCCATGTTGTTTAGGTTTCTTGCATATTTCTGCAGGGCATTATACTGCTGCGACGAGGTTTGTGAGTTAACTGTAGAACCTTTACGAAGATCGTTGATGGCAGCCTTTAAACCCTTTTCTGTAAGACCTGCATCTTTTAATAAACGGGCAACATCATCATTCACAGAAAGCAACCCGATAAGCAAATGCTCAACGCTAACAAACTCATCTTTAAAGTCTTTTATAGATGCGTTTGCTTTAAGCAATACCGTATTTAATTCGCGGCTAACTGATTGAGCAGGTTCCACACCATTTACTTTTGGAAGCTTACCAATCATCTCTTCCGCCTTCGCTTTTACGTGAGAAACATTCACATTATTTTTCTTCAGCAAAAACTCAACAGGACTGTCCTCATCATCCAAAAGAGCCTTAAGCAAATGGTTGGTTTCAATGTTGGGGTTACCATTATTGAAAGCAAGCTGCTGCGCTTTTTGGATAATCTCCTGAGATTTTATGGTATAGTTGTTCAAGTTCATGTTTTAATTCTCCTTTCTTTTTTACTGTTACGGCAAATGCTAATCCAACCTGATATTTAAGTAATTGTGTCATTAACAGGCAGAGCAATAAGACTGAAAGTCACACAGTTAAAGCTTTTCATGCTATTGTTTCAGCTTAACATAACGGAAATGAAGTGGGGAAAGAATTAGGCTATTTGCCGTGAAATATTTTAGGGGAAGCCTTAACGATAATTATGTAAAAATGTGAAATGGTTTTATGATTTTTACATAAAGAGAAATATTTGATTAGCCCTGCGGTTTATACAAAGAGTATTAAAAATTGGAGTTCGAAACTTGGCTTTGAATTCGCGGCTAACTGATTGGGCAGGTTCCGCACCATTTACTTTTGGAAGCTTACCAATCATCTCTTCCGCCTTCGCTTTTACGTGAGAAACATTCACATTATTTTTCTTCAGCAAAAACTCTACAGGACTGTCCTCATCATCCAAAAGAGCCTTAAGCAAATGGTTGGTTTCAATGTTGGGGTTACCATTATTGAAAGCAAGCTGCTGCGCTTTTTGGATAATCTCCTGAGATTTTATGGTATAGTTGTTCAAGTTCATGTTTTAATTCTCCTTTCTTTTTTACTGTTACGGCAAATGCTAATCCAACCTGATATTTAAGTAATTGTGTCATTAACAGGCAGAGCAATAAGACTGAAAGTCACACAGTTAAAGCTTTTCATGCTATTGTTTCAGCTTAACATAACGGAAATGAAGTGGGGAAAGAATTAGGCTATTTGCCGTGAAATATTCAGGGGAAGCATTAACTATAATTATGTAAAAATGTGAAATGGTTTTATGATTTTTACATAAAGAGAAATATTTGATCAGCCCTGCGGTTTATACAAAGAGTATTAAAAATTGGAGTTCAAAACTTGGCTTTGACTATTGTGGTGTTGCAAAATCTGTGAGGTTGGATGATGATGCACGACGTTTGGAGGTGTGGCTTAATGCAGGAATGCACGGCAAGATGCAATACATGGAAAATTATTTCGACCTGCGCACTGATCCTGCCCGGCTTGTGCCCGGCGCTAAAAGTGTTATTACTTTATTATTGAATTATTATCCTTCACAAACTCAAATTAATACCGCTCCCAAAATCGCTAAGTATGCGTACGGACACGATTATCATGAAGTGATAAGAGAAAAATTGAAAGAGCTGCTTATGACGATGAAAGAAGAGATTGGCGAAATAAATGGTCGTGGCTTTGTGGATAGTGCACCTGTTTTAGAAAGAAGCTGGGCAACCAGGAGCGGCTTAGGCTGGATAGGTAAAAATGGAAACCTTTTAAACAAAAATTCAGGCTCATTCTTTTTTATTGCAACCCTTATTGTTGACGTGGAACTTGAGTATGACGATCCTTTTGCAAAAGATTATTGCGGAAGTTGCCGCAGGTGCATTGAAGCTTGTCCAACAGATGCAATATTAGAAAACAAAGTAGTGGATGGGAGTAAATGCATCAGCTATTATACTATCGAACTTAAAGATGCATTATTACCAGATGCAATGAAAGATAAATTTGCCAACTGGATGTTCGGTTGTGATGTTTGCCAGGATGTTTGCCCCTGGAACCGCTTTAGCAAACCACATAACGAAAAGAATTTTACTCCACTGCCGCAGGTTCTTAATTTTTCAACAAATGACTGGGAAGAGCTAACTGAAGAAAGTTTTAAAGAGGTATTTAAAAACTCCCCTTTAAAGAGAAGAAAGTTTGAAGGGATAAAGCGAAATTTAAAATTTTTACGTGGGTAATAAGAGTTTACTTCGCTCCTTGTTTTACTGCAACATTTTTAACAATTTTCCGTTAGCAGACCATCTTATAACTTTTAATTTTGCATTGCGATGCGTAAAACAATTGCTTGCATATTAACGATTATATACCTCAGCTTTACCGCAGGTGCAGTTTGGCATATACAACCCGATGACTCTGATACTGAAAGTGTTGAAACCTCTTATGGAGATAGTACCAATGCTTCAGATAAAGCTCCCCGGAACCCATCTTCTCATATAGAGATTGTTAACTTTCATAAGGCACTTAAACATCTTGCAGCTTCCCGAACGTTTGAAGTGCCACGGCTAAGTTTTGCTAACCTTTCACCGGCAATCCATCTCACTTCTATAGATGCGGCATATAAAACCGTTGCAGCTATTACTTCCATGCCTGCATTGGTCAAAGCTCCTATTTTTATTAAAAATTGTGTTTTAAGAATTTGATACCTCGCCCTCCCTAAATAGTTCTATTACAATTATTGAATGTTATAAGATTTCAGAGAAAGTTAGAAGATATACATTCCACTTAAGCACAAAAAGAAAGTATTACCACTATTCAATTAATTAATTATGAAACCGAAGAACTCAAAAGCACTTGCTTTAATTTTTTCAGCATGCTTTTTATTTATGTCTGCATTTTCATATGCACAACTTAAAACAGACAGAGAAGAAGGACATATATCTGCAAGGCCTGCAATTACCAAAGGCTACTATTCTATATACAATAATGCCGAAAAACTTAACCCGTCAATTAACAGAAAAACTTCTATAAACGAAGAGGCCGGCATTAAGCCCGGAAGCAGTATTTCTTTTGCACCTCAAAAGGGATATTACTCCATCGGAAGAAATGCAGAAAAGAAGATAGATCAAATGGCAAAGGAAAGCTTTGGTTTACGGAGCAAAACTTCTTCCGGAACAATTCAAAATACAACGTGGCCGGTAATAAATAAAGGATATTATTCAATAGGCAAGAATGCAGGAAAATTGCATCAATAAGATTTACTTCCCTTTGTTGTAATCTTAGGGCTGCTACTATTTTATTAAAAAGAAAACCGGCGCATTGCGCCGGTTTTCTTATAACTGAAACCCCACCTTAAGCACAATCCTTTGATATTTATATTTATAATACTCCCGTTCTCTTGGTGTGGTAACAGGTATAGGCATCCATAGATTCGAGGTAGATTTTTCTTTAGCCTGTTTTAAGGTATAACCTGCGCTTACGATAAAGCTTCGATTATTTTTGCCTGTTAATTTCCATCCGGCACCAAGGTCATAATATATTCCCGGGTAACGTTCTATAGCCATTCTCCGTTCTTTTTGGATAAAATTGAGCCATTGAAAGTAGGTGCCGCCGTCAGCATAAATGAAAGGAGTATTTTTTTTATTTAGCAAGTCACGCCTGATATCAAGAAAGAGCGGTACACCTCTTTCAACATAAAAATCTATCCCCACTCCAATGCCTGTGCTCCACCTGTCTTTCTTTATGCCATTAATAGTTTGTATAAGCCACGACTCACGACTGCTTCCGGTTAATACACCTGCCTGGTTAACCGAACTAAATTTTATTTTCCGCCCAGCTGTTTTCATTTCCTGGCTGGTAACCGGAGAAACAATAACAAGTAATACAACCATTGCTACAATTGCTTTCATTTTAATTTATTTATTGTATGACATAGAACTTAACAGTTTCAGATTGCTGCGATTATTATAATCGTATTGATATAAACCATCTTTAGCAACAACAATCGCAAGTCCGTTTATAGTTATTACATCGTATGCATTTATTCCATTTACCGTTTGCAATAGCTTAAAACTATTTATATCAGCAGCATCAAACACTTTCAGTCCTGCTGTTCCGTCGCAGACGAATAAAGTATTACCATCTTTACTTAAGCCATACGGATTTGTGAGCGGATAGCTTTTAACCAGTTTTGTGCTTTGAATATTTTTTATATCTATTACGTCCAGTTCATTAGAAGCACCTCCGCAAGTTCCACCGCCGCGCAGCGTAACGAATGCATAATTATCATCTGCAATAACAGGATCGCAACGGCGGGCATGAGAAAAATTACCAAGTAATGCGGGTTGAGCAGGGTTTGAGGCGCTATATACAAACATGCCTGTTGTAGAACCTATGAACAGGTTAGTTTTAAAAGGATATATAGTTTCGATACCCCAGCCAATATTGATTTTAGTAGTAAAAACAGGATTTTGAGGTTCAGAAATATTGAAGACATTCAAGGCATTATCTGTTACAGTATAGAGGTAATTATTCAGCAAAGTAAAACGGGCCATCGATCCGCTTATGCCTTTTCGAGCTACAGCACTTGCACTGCTGCTTATCGACCTTGCATCCATACTATTAGCCAAAAACAAAACATTCCTTCTGCCCGCCCATTCATTAATATTAGTTGTAACGGTCGTATCCTTTTTTATCCAGTCCACAATTATCCTGTTCGAATCAGAAACAAAGCCGTTGCCATATCTTCTGAAAGGAAAAACCTTCTCTGTAATCTTTTTGATTTTGACCGAAGAAGGATCGCTGATATCAAGTGTAACAAGATCGCTATAGAGATCAGCATATAAAGTATTGCCGGTTACTGCAAGGTCAAGGT
>MWYU01000328.1 GCA_002050375.1 Chitinophagales bacterium 62-2 | reverse complement strand
CCACGGCGATGAATATTCCTTCATTAGCAACATATAAAGGGTCTAATCCCAACATTTCACAAGCCCCTTCAACCTGCTCATTCATGGGTACAGCATTTTGCAGGAGATCAATACCTAAACCACTATCCTTAGCTAACTCATTTAAAACAGTAGCCACACCACCGCGGGTAGGGTCGCGCAAAAAATGAATGTCGTGACCAAAAACGTCTAAGAGAGAAAGCACAGCAGGAGCAAGGTTACAGGTATCACTTTCAAGTTCTGTTTCAAACACCAATCCTTCCCGAACTGACATGATTGCCACACCATGTGTTGCAACATTTCCGCTCACAATAATTTTATCTCCTGTCTGAATATTCGATGCTGCGATTTTTGCTTTAGGATGTACTTCCCCAATACCACTTGTGTTTATAAAAATCTTATCGCCTTTTCCTCTTTCAACTACTTTGGTATCACCTGTTACCACTTTTACATTTGCTTCTTCGCAGGCAAACTTTATGGATACTAAAATATCCCAGAACTCTTTAACGGGTAATCCTTCCTCAATAATAAAACTTAAAGAAAGATAGCGTGGAATAGCACCACACATGGCGAGATCATTGACTGTACCATTTACTGCAAGTTCACCAATATTTCCCCCAGGGAAAATAACCGGTGTAATAACAAAACTGTCGGTTGAAAAAGCAACAGGACTTTTTAATTGAAGAAATGCGCCGTCGTGATGTTGATCGAGATAGTCATTTTTTAAAATATCAAAAACACCACTATTAAGAAGGTTATGAGTTAACACTCCACCACTGCCATGACCCAATGTTATAATATCAAAGTCTAATTGAGGCATCGGACATTGGAGATGCATTTTTATTTTTTTATCTGTTTTATATATTTCCTGCATGCTTTAATCTATAATCTAACCAGTTTACCCGTTTCTTTATTTTGATTTATTTGCAATATCTATAGCTAAGTGAAGTTTCTTTGCCAACAACTCTTTGGAAGGAAGTTGCGTAAAATATTCGGCTACCTTTATGTTGCCTTTGTTTAGTTCGAGCAGTTCAATTTGTTCCTGTTGTTTTTCTGCACATAAGATTAATCCAATCGGAGTTTCTTCATCTTTCTTACGTTCATGCTTTTCCAGCCACTTCAAATAAAGCTCCATTTGTCCTTTATAAGCTGCTTTAAACTTGCCCAGCTTTAAATCAATTGCGACCAACCTTCTTAAGGTGCGATGGTAAAACAGTAAATCAATTTTATGGTCTTCATCATCAATTATAATTCTTTTCTGACGGGCAATGAAAGCAAAGTCGCTTCCTAACTCAATAATAAATAACTGTAATTCCCTTAATATAGCTGTTTCAAAGTCATATTCGCTGTAGGTATCTTTAAGCCCAAGGAAATCTAAAATATAAGGGTCACGAAAAACAAGGTCAGTAGAGGTTAGTCCTTCAGATTTCAAACGTTGTAATTCAGGCTTTATTAATTTTTCCGGCTTTTTTGAGAGCGCAGTACGTTCATAAAGCATACTATCTATTCTATCTCTAAGTGTTCTTACACTCCATCGTTCTCTAATGGATAGATGTGTGTAAAACTCTCTTTGCAAGTCGTGCTTAATAGCTATAAGCACTACAAAATGGCTCCAGCTCAATTGTTGCGACAGTGTCGCAACAATCTTATCATCAGGGAATAATTTATAAAAATTAAGCAATCGGCTTAGCGCTGATATTGTAAAACCTTTACCAAACTCCTGCATCAATAGTTGCGACACTGTCGCAACTATTTGCTGACCATAGGGGGCTTTTTCTTCTTCTAATACTTTAAGAAATATTACCCGTCCAATGCTCCAATTAAGCAAAGTCAATTCTCTGTTAACTGAAACCGCAATCCTGCTTTTACTTTTAATAACAAGTTGGGTAACCTGTTTAAACAGTTGAGTACTTACACGGTCAATATTTTTGTTTGTTGTTTTAATACTTTTCATCCTTAAACATTGCCTGATTTTTTTAAATACCATCTGCGGTTTCTATAGCATCGTCGCAATCACTTTATCCGCATACCGGAACTGACCTTGTTTTACTGCAATTACACCTCTACCTTATCCACTTCATTTATAGCAGAATAAAAATGATAATAAGTTGCACAAGAACCTTCCGATGAAACCATAGGAGCGCCAAGCGGATGTGAAGGTTTGCAGAGCGTTCCAAAGTTTGGACAGTCCAAAGGTTTTTTCAGTCCTTTCATAATAGCTCCGGCTATGCATGTTTCATTTTCTTTTGTGTCCCTTAACGGCACGTTGAATTTTTTAGTAGCATCATAAGCAGCATATTTTTCTTTCACTTCTAATCCGCTTTGTGGTATCACATCCATTCCTCTCCACATACGGTTACTTATTTCAAATACTTCAAGAATGGCTTGTTGTGCAGGCAGATTACCGCTTTCACGCACTACCCTTGCATATTGATTTTCTAATTTGTATTCGCCTTTCTCTAATTGACGAGCTACCATTAATATTCCATGTAATAAATCTATAGGTTCAAAACCTGTTACCACTATAGGTACTTTGTATTTTTCAACAATGGGATAATATTCACTATTGCCCATAATAGTACATACATGACCTGCGGCAAGAAATGCCTGAACCACTGTTTCAGGATCCCCTAATAAAGCTTCCATTGCTGGCGGCACAAGTACATGAGAAGCAATGATGGAATAATTCTTCAATCCCATCTGATAAGCCTGTATCACTGATAAAGCATTTGCAGGAGCGGTGGTTTCAAAACCAACGGCAAAAAAAACTACTTCCTTATTAGGATTTTGTTGTGCAAGTTTTACGGCTTCTAATGGCGAATACAAAATACGCACATCAGCGCCTTCTGCTTTTACCTGCAATAAGCTTTTTTCTGACCCCGGCACACGAAGCATATCACCAAACGAACACATGATAACATTGCTTTGTTTAGCGAGGTAAATAGCACGGTCAATGAGGTGAGTTGGTGTAACGCAAACCGGGCAGCCAGGACCGTGCACCATCGTGATTTCTTTGGGCAGCATTTGCAATAAGCCATACTTTACCAGGCTATGTGTTTGCCCGCCACAGATCTCCATAATAGTCCAGGGGTGGGTAACTGTTTTTTTAATTTCGTCAAGGTATTGTGCTGCCAATACAGGGTCGCGATATTCTGTTAAGTATTTCATTGCAGCATTTTTGAAATGATGAGGTCACCTTGTAATACTCTTTCTTCTTTTGTCATATCTTCTTCTTGTGGGGAATTATACAATTCGTCCAATTCATTCATCTGATTTAAAAAATCAAGAGAGGCTTTAGCTTCTTCTTCGTCCACAATACTAATGGCTACCCCCACATGTACTAATACATAATCTTCTTCTTTAGCGTCCGGCACAAGTTGTAAATTTATCTCTTTCACTATGCCGCCCATCTCTACTTTACCCATCCGCATGACACCTTCTTTGAAAGGCTCTATTGATTTAACCCGACCAGGAATTGCAAGGCACATGTTTTTAAATATTAAATAGGAGTTATGAAATATGAGTTAGTAAATAGGAAATAGGATATATGAGTTAGTAAATAGGAAATATTGTATATGGGTTAGTAAAGGGAAGTTGGGTGGGTTCATTTAAAACTTTGTTTCTAACTATTATTGATTTAGGTTCTGCCAATTTTATGATAATAAAATTATCAATTTCATGTCTCATCTTTTATAGTATTTCACATTTCCTATTTCATCTTTCTGATTTACTAACGTTTTGTTTCGTTGAAATAATTATGCTTTTAATAATCTTGATTAATTCAGTTGCATCATTGTAGAGGCTGTTGTATTCCTCGTTTGATAAGTATTCTGTTTTATACAATAACTCTATCCAATATAATACTTCCGCAGCTTCTTTTTGTGCTATTGCCATTTTATGTATAAAGTCATTTTTACTTTCTCCATTATGCGCTTCTCTAACGTTTGCTCCTATAGAAGTTCCTGACCTAAGCATTTGTTTGCTTAAAACAAATTCCCTTTTTACTTCACATAATATTTTATACTGGTTAACAATTTTAATTGCAAACAGAAAGGACTTATCAACAATTATATTTTCTTTCACTTCTAATTATTTCTTATCCCAAGTTCATTATTCATATCTAATTCTCTTTTCATTATTCATATGTCATATTTCATATTTCATATCTCATATTTCCTATTTCATATTTCCTATTTCATCTTTCATATTTAAAAAACACATTACTTGTCCAAAAGATATACTTTCATCATTCGGCGATAACTCCTTGTTGAAATTCAATTGATATTGTTCTCCCAATAATTCTATCAAAAGGTCTACTAA
>MWYU01000602.1 GCA_002050375.1 Chitinophagales bacterium 62-2 | reverse complement strand
ATATTCACGGTTTTGAGTGGAGCACAAAAAAGGGCTATGAATATATTTTTGAGATGGATGCAGACTTTTCGCACAGACCCTCCCAACTCGAAAGGCTTTACAAAGCTTGTAAATATGAAGGGGCTGATGTGGCGGTAGGGAGCCGGTATGTACCTGGTGGAAGGATAGAGAACTGGCCCTGGGACCGGAGATTTTATTCGAAAGGAGGTGCCCTATATACCAGACTTATAACATCAATGCCCATCAACGACCCGACGGCTGGTTTTATTTGCTATAAAAAAGAAGTGCTCGAAACCATTAACCTCAATGAAATAAAGTTTGTAGGATATGCTTTTCAAATTGAAATGAAGTTTGCAGCATGGAAACTAGGTTTTAAAATAAAAGAAGTTCCTATAACATTCATCGACCGCAAAGAAGGTTCTTCTAAGATGAATAAAGGTATTTTAAAAGAAGGTGTTTTAGGGGTTTTGAAAATACAATTGCAAAGCCTTTTTAAAAATTACAACCGACGGGTTAAAAAGGCAACTGAAGCCGTAACTGCCTAAATTTTTTTACTGTAATCTCAACTGTTTCAATAGCCATACAATTACTTTCAACTTCCATTAACTATGAAAAAAATATTATTGCTAATTACCCTTGCCTTTAGCTCCATTACATTTACAGGTTGCGATACTGCCCGACAGGTGCTTGAAGGAGTTAACACAATATATGGGGGCGCAGGTGGTTTATCAAATCCTGAAATTGTAAGTGGTCTAAAACAGGCACTAACAGTTGGTACTAACAACAGCTCGCAACAGCTATCAGCACTTGATGGCTTTTTTAAGAATTCAGCTATCAAAATATTAGTTCCTGAAGAAGCAAAGAAAGTTGAAAGCACTTTGCGGAGCTTAGGCATGAGTAGTTTGGTGGATAAGGCAATTCTTAGTATGAACAGGGCTGCAGAAGATGCAGCAAAAGAATCAAGCGCCATATTTATAAATGCAGTACAACAAATGACTATAACCGATGCTGTTAATATTTTAAAAGGCGGAGACTTTGCAGCAACGAATTATTTTAAAGGAAAAACAACAGTACAACTTACGGAGTCGTTCAGACCGGTAATTGACAAAGCGCTTAAAAATACAAATGCAACAAAATATTGGGGAGATGTAACAACAGCCTATAACCAATTTTCTTCAAACAAAGTAACTACAGACCTTACAGCTTATGTAACGCAAAAGGCGATGGATGGTATCTTCTACCAGGTTGGGCTTGAAGAACAAAAGATAAGAAGAGACCCTGTTGCCCGAACAACTGAATTATTGAAAAAAGTTTTTGGCAGCCAGCTTGCGCAGGGAAGTTAAACCAAACAACTTCCAGGCTTTGCGTTTAGAACTTTATCATCAGCCATTCAACCCGCCGTTCTTTAGAAGCTACTTTACTCTTTTATACCGCGTTTCAGTTGCCTTATCCTCATCACCTTCAGGCGAAATATTATAAGCAGTAATCATTATCTCATCATCACTTACAATCACAATTTCCGTTCGCCAGCCCCAGTGCTGCTCCATTTCAGGAGTTACATAAGCATAGCTGCCAAGCATTGTAATATTGTTATCGCCTTTCTTTCCCTCAGAAAACATCATTGCAGTTCCATTATGAAAGCTGTCAATCCATACGCTTTGAAATTTTCCTAAAGCAAGGTGATAACCAAAGATGGCAATACCTTCAAATGGTTTATCACCAAGGCTTCCTTTGTATTCATGCATAATGAAGCGTCCATTAAGAATAAGGCGCATAGTACCATGCATAGAAGATTCATCAGCAGTCTTGTCCGGCTCAAACCAGGTTTTGGTTGTGCCTTCCCATTCTCCTGCTAATCTGCTTAACTCATAATGTGCCCCAGAAGTTTTCGAGGTTTCTAATTTTTCGCTCATGTTCAGTTGTTGTTTAAAAAATTTCTCCAAACAATTTATAGTCAACCCCAATCTATCGCTAAAAGACCCAATGCAAGAATAGAGCACGATAGGTTACGCGGCCTTATGCATCTATTACATCATACACTATTACCTTTTCCCAAAGTGCTGAACAATCCTCAATAAATCTTTTATGTATGGGATGATCCTGGTAAATTTTTTGTCCGGCAAGATCATCAAAAAACATAAGTTCTGAAGCGCTGTAAGTAGAATCTATTACCGGCCGTACTTCTGTTGATGCAGGTACGCCGATATGCATTTTTTTGATCGTTTCTATTTTTTGCAGTGTTCGTAACCCTGCAATCAGTTTGGCTAAATCTTCTTTTGAGCCCGGGTTTTTAAGCCAGAAGAAAACATGATGAACCAATTGTTTTTTTGTTCTTGGTTTTTTAAATGGCATGGCGGAAGCTGCTGTGCCAGCACTTAAGATTCCGGCAGTTGCTATAAATTTTCTACGATTCTGTTTGTTCATAGTAGAGGTTGATTTAGTGATTTTGGTGAACAAGTTAAATAAATAATGGTTAAAGCATTATTGCTATTTTTAGAATTCCCCTTTGAGCAAATTCACTAATTAAAGCTTGTCAAATTAAGGGTAATGGTAAAAACAATAATACTAATGAATCTTAAAAACCTGTTGGATAAATTATGGAAATGGGAGAGGTGGGATTACCGTGTCAAATATATTCCTTTATATCCTGCATGGTTATGGTATTGTTTGCGTGCAAGATCATTGTGGTTTTTTAGTACCTCTAATCCTACGTTAACTTTCGGTGGATTTGAAGGCGAAGGCAAAAAAGAAATGTACGATCAGTTGCCGCCATCATCCTATCCTAAAAGCTGTTATATAACAAGTTCAATGTCTTTTGCCGAAGCAGAAAAGCTGCTTGCTGCCGGTAACTTTACATATCCTTTTGTCGTAAAGCCTAACGTTGGAATGATGGGATATCTGTTTAGAAAAATTGAGAATCGAGAGATGTTCGGCCAATATCATGAAAGAATGCCGGTAGATTATATTGTACAGGAGTTTGTAGAATTCCCCATTGAAGTAAGTGTATTTTATTGGAGGATGCCAGATCAGCAAAGAGGTAATATAACCGGGTTCGTAAAAAAGGAAATGCTGGAAGTAACAGGTGATGGTAAGACTGAATTAGGGCAACTAATGCGGCAACTTATTGGAAGGCCAGGTTTTAAAATTGAAGAGTGGAAGGCGAAACATGAAAAAAGGTTAGCTGAAATTATTCCTGACGGAGAAGTGGTTCCTTTATCGTTGGTTGCTAACCTTAGCAGGGGTGGCAAATTAATAAGTCTTGAACAGGATAAGGATGAAAAATTGCTGAAGGTATTTGATGATTTAAGTCACTATACTAAACATTTTTACTATGGCAGGTACGATATAAAATGTGCTTCAATCGAAGATCTTAAAGAGGGGAAGAACTTTTCTATTCTCGAATTTAATGGAAGTGGTGCCGAGCCTCATCACGTGTATGGTGCCGGCAATACTTTATTACAGGCCCATAAAATATTTCTGCAACACTGGAACGTTTTGTATAATATCTCAAAATATAATCACGACAACGGCTTGCCCTATTGGGAATTTAGAAAAGGATTACAATTTTTACGATCAGCAAAAAAGCATTTCAAAATGCTAAAACAATTAGATACTAAATTGGAGCTATGATTAACGAAGAAATTTAATTCGGCAAAGTACAATAGGATGTAAAGAAGGCGTCAAACCATACCGGCGTAATTTGGCGGCCAACTCTTAATTATGTTGCAATTCTTCCTTCTCCATAAAGGCATAACAAATGATGTGGCAGATAGTCATTTCTGCATCTTCAACACGTCCATAATGTTCGGAGTCAATAACAATTGCCTGGTCGGCCAAATCTGCTAATTTTCCTTTCTTACTTCCAACTAATGCTATCGTATAAACATTCTTTTCCTTGCACCATTCCAAAGCGGTAACAAGGTTGGGTGAACTTCCGCTTACACTTAATACCATAACAAGATCACCCGGCTTAGCATAATTTTCAAGTTGCCTTTTAAAAATATCATCATAACTGTAATCATTACCAATAGCTGTCATCCACCCTACATTGTCATTCAAAGAAAGGCATCTGAATCTTCTATACGTTTTATCGGAAGAGCCTTTCCCGAGATCGGTAACAAAGTGAGATGCATTTGTAGCACTGCCCCCATTACCAAAAACAAAAATTTGCCTGTCATCCTTTAAAGCTTCTCTAAATTTTTCTATCACCTCTGCAACCACACCCCCAGGAATAGAATGTTTATACGATAGCATTAGTTGGAAGTAAGAAAGGAAAATTAGCAGATTTGGCCGACCAGGCAATTGTTATTGACTCCGAACATTATGGACGTGTTGAAG
>MWYU01000139.1 GCA_002050375.1 Chitinophagales bacterium 62-2 | reverse complement strand
TGGTGGTTATCTACCACCAGATCTCTGCCTTCAACAAGCTCGATACCCATTAGTCTTGCAAGGGTAGTGTGCTCGAAATAAGCAGAATTGTAAATTCCCGGAGTTAACAAGACAACTGTAGGATCACAGCGGATCATATCAGGCACATAAGAATAAACTGCTTTATCATCGGCCACTCCATTACCCATTGCATTTATGATGGCTACATTTCCTTTGCGATAAGCCCAGTAAATACCCGGCACTCCCAAAAAACTTTCAGGGCGGAAAATGAGCGGATCTAAAAACTCATCGTCAACCCTGCGGTATATCACATCAACCTGTTGAAGGCCTTTTGTTGTTTTCATATAAACATGGTGGTTATCTACCACCAGGTCTCTGCCTTCAACAAGCTCGATACCCATTAGTCTTGCAAGGGTAGTGTGTTCGAAATAAGCAGAATTGTAAATTCCCGGAGTTAACAAAACAACTGTAGGATCACTCTTTTGCCTGTTACCCAGCGACAGAAGGTTTTTAAACAAAAGATCAGGAAAATCCATTACAGGGCGCACATTGTTTTTAGGAAGAAGATCTGGAAATATCCGGTAAGTCATACTCCTGTTCTCTAACATATAAGAGACGCCTGAAGGGGTACGCAGGTTATCTTCCAACACGTAAAAAGAACCATTGGAATCGCGGATGAGATCTATTCCGGCAATATGGGTATAAATATCGAACGGCACATCCACATTAACCATTTCGCGTAAAAAATTTGGGCAGGTGTAAATAAGGGGGGCCGGAACAACACCATCCTTAATAATAAATTGAAGATGATAAATATCCTTTAAGAAGATGTTCAGCGCTTTCAGCCTTTGTTTAATACCCAATTCTATTTGGTTCCACTCATCGTTTTTTATAATTCGGGGAATAATATCGAAAGGAAATATTTTTTCTATGCCTTCTCCGCTATTATATACAGTAAAGGTGATGCCCTGGCTCATAAACAGTTTCTTAGCCAGCTCATCTTTATGGTTAATTTCAT
This sequence comes from Chitinophagales bacterium 62-2, assembly GCA_002050375.1. Classification (GTDB taxonomy): domain Bacteria; phylum Bacteroidota; class Bacteroidia; order Chitinophagales; family Chitinophagaceae; genus Segetibacter. Next base: position 3,352 of record MWYU01000139.1, on the reverse strand, counting down.
TTACGGAAAGATCTTCAATAGCAGAAACAAAATTCTTGTAGGAAGAGCGAATGCCTTCTGAAGTAAACATTTCATCCCAAACGTTCGGTTGCTCCTGGTATGATTTCAATATCGAGTATTCCTTCATATGCGAATTAATAGTAGAATTAGTCTTTACAGAAGGGTAAAAATTAGGACAATAATAATAAAAATATAAGATTTTTAATTAAGAAGCATTAGAAAGGGTAGGGCAAGGATATAAATTATTATATTTTATAAATCTTAATGAGTTTTGACGCTAAAAACTTCTATGCTCTTCCACCCATCCTTTTATATATGCAACTATCTGATGCGTTCGTGTACCCGGAGCAAACAACTGGCCCACGCCCATTGCATTTAGTTGTTTCATATCGTCTTCCGGAATAATCCCCCCACCTGTAAGTAATACATCATTCATGTCTTTCTCTTTCATTAAAGCGATCACTTTTGGAAAAACAGTCATGTGTGCACCGCTAAGAATGCTTATTCCGATGGCATCAACATCTTCCTGCAAGGCTGCATTTACCACCATTTCAGGTGTTTGTCTCAAACCGGTATAAATTACTTCCATGCCTGCATCTCTTAAGGCTGTAGCAATTACTTTAGCGCCCCGATCGTGGCCATCTAAACCAACTTTAGCTATTAATATTCTTAGAGGCCTTTTCCTTTCATTCATAATCGGGCGATTTATACTGTGTAAAAGTACTCATGATATTTTGCAACCATTACGTGTATTGGCACTAACTTTTTAGGATAATAACGATTTTGAATTTTAAGGGACATTATAGTTAATAAGAAGAGTTGTGGATAAAGTAGATTTTAAAAGACTAATTAATAAAAGTTACTCACACAAATTAAAGTGTTCTCTAATATTGTTTAACGTTTTAGTGCTTATACTAAGTATTATTTCACAGACACGGAAGAAAGTAATACTACTTAAATTTTAGAAGATATACGAGCAAAAGTGTAATCTCTGAATAAGAAAGAAAGGGTACTAATGCCCAATATTTAGAATATTGCTATGTCTAATTTTGAAAAAGAATTAGACCTGTTTTAAAATCCTATCCAACAATTGAAAAGCCTTTGCTTTCTACTAAAGAATGCTGCAGCTAAAAAAGCTGCAGCATCATTAGGCATAGTTAAGGTTAGATCAAAGGTGCTTTAAATTAAATAACACTTTGTAATTATCTTAAAAACTATAGCTTATGGCTCCACAATTCTACTCAAACAATTCCCATTCATTTACAAAAAATATTTTCAGGCCGTTAAACGCAATTCATTTAAATAAGAATAAATTATCAGAAAATATTAAGTGCACAGAAATTGAAAATGATGCTTATACATTAAGCTGGAACTTAAAGGAAGGGAACAATTATGCATTTATAAAAGAACCTATCTCTATTGATGCTGGTCATCAGTTTACATTGGTTTATTTTCTACAGGGGGACGTAGCTTCTGTTTCTATCAACGGTAAACCAGCAAGTGGAATCGATAATATTCATAATAAAGTTTTATTTGCAAATCCTAATACCTCATCAGAAATAACTTTTACAGAAGGCTTACCACTTAAAGGAATAAGTGTTGTATTTACGGCCGAATGGTTACAAAAACAATTTTTGAACGCTGGACTTTTTTTAGATACTGTATCAATAATTAATTATTCATCTGCACTGTTTGAAAATACATCAGAAGAAAATAATCTTATAAAAAGACTCCTCTATTTAATAGAAGACAAAAAATCTATATTAACAGTCAAATCTCATTTTTACAATTTAATACATAGTATAATAAAGCATTTAACTGCAAAAGAAGAGAAAAACAAAGCGGTGATTAAGAACCCGGTAATGCAGGCAGTTGAAAAAGTTATTGTTAGGTCAGTAATGGGAAAAATGCCTACGTTGAAGCAATTGGCCGATCAATTCTTTCTAAGTGTGGCTTCTCTAAAAAGACATTTTAAAGTTGCATTTGGAAGCAGTATTTACAATTATTTTTTAAGTAAAAAAATGGACTATGCAAAAGATATGCTTCTGAATGCTAAAAGTGTGAAAGAAGTATGTTATGCCCTTTCTTATGAAAGTGTGAGTCACTTTACCGCAATCTTCAAGAAATATCATGATTGTTGTCCGTCAGAAATATGTCATAAACGATATTACCTGGGCCAGCAAGGGCAAAATAAAAATTATCTGTCTATTGCAGGTATGTAAGTTTTAATCATTCTTGCTTTTATATGTCTCATATATAAATCTCTCACTAACGCACATCTCTGCGACACTTCTGTACAATTATTAGAATTAATACAAGCACTCCACAAAAGTCAGAAGTGTAGCCTAACGGGCATTTACTTATCATACTGTTTTTACTTTAATAAGTTCAATCAAAGACACTTTGTATTTCAAGTTGTTGGAATGCATTTATGATTGAGCTAATCGCGATAGTGTTTGGTCTTTTACCGCTATTCCACCATTCTTATTTAAAATATTTTTACAACCCACCTTTATTATTTACAAATTTAAATAAACGCGTATCGCTGCAATTTTATGCACAATTTACTGCTTCCGGGAGTCCTGACAGAGATAAACGTTGAACAAGATGTTTCGGTTTTAACATGGAATCTAGAAGCCGGAGAAAATTATATTTTTGAATTAGAACCAGATAACAATACAGAGCATCGCTTTATTTTGTATTATTTCTTAGAGTCCAGTTCGGCTTCCATCTCACTCAACAAAAAAGTAGTTGAATGTGTTGCCTCTTTAAGTCACTGCTGCCTGATCACACATAATAAATCTTCTTTAGAAATTTCTTTTTCCAAAGGTTCGCCTATGCAAGGTATCTGTATTGTATTTACAGCAGAATGGCTAGTAAATCAATTTACAAATGCAGGAGTTTTCTTAGATGTTGAAAGCCTCTTTTCTCTTGAATTTGCCGATTTGTACAGCCTGACTTTTGAAGAAAATGCAGTAGTGAAAACATTATTTGAGAAGGTTGAAGCAAAAGAGTCAATATTGATTATTAAAGCTCATTCATTTAATTTGATTTCTTACATGCTGGGTCATATAATGGGAGATGAAGAGAAAGCTAATGAGCCAGGTTCAACCGCGGCAATTCAGGAAGTTGAAAAAATTATTGTTAGCTCAATCAAAGGAAAAATGCCTTCAATACAGCAATTAGCCGAAGAATATTCCATGAGCGCTCCTACTCTAAAACGACATTTTAAGCAAGCATTCGGTTCGAGCATCTACAACTATTACCTGACAAAAAAAATGGAATATGCAAAGGAGATGCTTTTAGAAACAAAATGCGTTAACGAAGTATCTTTTGCTCTTGGATATGAAAG
>MWYU01000387.1 GCA_002050375.1 Chitinophagales bacterium 62-2 | reverse complement strand
GTTGCAGGCTATCTTCATTTTGTGCCATAGAAGGGTTTTTAATTTAACTATTGTTAGAAGAAAGAACATTTCTTTAAGAGCTCCCTTTACTTTTTATGCTCCTTAAGATATTTAGCAACGGTTCCCACTGGTTTAATCCATATTCCGTTGGAAGGATCTTTTGCATACTCCATAAGATTCTTTAGCATAACAAGGCGGGTTGTTTGGAAACCTGGTTCACCCATTTCATGGCCGGCTAATACCAGCCATTGTCCTGTTTTTTTCGCTTCTTCCAACAGTGGAAGAATCTGATCAAAATCCTTTCCATCCATTTCAATTGCAGTTAACTGAGCAAAATTGCAGTAAACGGGGTCATTGGCCGCTTCATCCATCCAACCCCTGCCAGCAATAAACATGTCCGCTACAAGAGGAACATAACTCTTTGTATTAATTCCTTTTCCTACAAATTTTTGACCGCAGGGATAAGCAAAAACTTCAGCTTTTACATTTAGTAGTTCCCGGATACGTTTATTGCATTCTTTTAATTCATTGCGTATTTGTTTAAGTGTATAATCTTCCAGCGCATTATTTCTCGACCATGAAAAATTGCCGGTGCAGGGATGAGTGAGTGTATGATTTCCAATTTCATGTCCGTTAGTAACCGCCTTCTTCCAGCCATCAAGTTGTTTTTCCATAGTGGACGGAACAACATAAAACGTAGCTTTTACACCATACTGATCAAGCAAAGGTGTGCCTGATATAACCTGACTTTCCCGTGCATCATCAAAACTTAAGCTTACGGCTGCACGTTTACCTTCAGGCCATGCAAATACAGCGGAATCCGACTGTGCATTTGTAACGTCGCTTAAAAGAACAATAAAGACAAGAATCAGCAACTGAGGAAAAATAGTAATTGCTCTTTTGTTGTGTTTAAGATTTAATGCGAAGGATTGAGTATTCAATTTCATTTTATGAAAATAATAGTTTAAATTGGAAGAATAGGTTTGGACTACTATATCGTAATTCTTTAATTACGGCTCCGCTCCTTTGCCTGATCAGGAACTACGCTTTTCATTTCACCTTGAAGATAGCCCAGTACTGATTGCTTAATTTCCGTTGCTGCTGAAGGTGTAAATGGAGAAACCGTTGTTTCATAGCCACCATGTTCCCATGCCGACGCTGTTGGCAAATAGCCAAGCCATCCATTGGTATACCCAAAATAAAAAGTGTAGGGAAACGGAGACCGCTCCCGTATTTCATTAGCAACTTCACAAAACAGTTCAATGGGTGCACTCCAAATGGCTACATCCTCATTAATCTTTAAAAAACGCAGAGGAAGTCGAACCATATTAATCTTTTTCTTAGTGCTTACATACTTATTCAAATCTGCTGACCATCCGAGTCCGGCTTTTCTTGGAGTTTCCAGTATTAATTCTCCGGAATGTAATTTTATTTCTTCAGTTGTGGATACGATTTTTTTATTCGCATCCAAAATTTTGTCGCCGAGCAGAACACGGAATTGCCCCAAATGTCCTTCCTGAGCGCTTGGATATACGCTGTAAATGGGTGCCAGATCACCCGCAGCGCCGTTTATAAAGAGAACAGGTGCTCCCATTTGCTGCTCCACATATTCTGAAACAATTCCCGGCGCATCCCCGCTGATCTGTAAATTTTGCTCCCCTAATACTGTTCCGTGAATAGGATAGTTAGCAATCAAAGCAAGAGGTTTGCCGTCTTCTTTATCAATTCGCAATATTCCAATCCGCCGATCAACCGCTCCGTCCGGATTCAGACCAAGAGAAGCTTTTCCATCAATATCTATAGCACGCCGGTTGATGTTCGCCTGAGAAAATCCCCAACCCACACCGAGACGGGCAGGAGCCAGTTTTTTACGAGCCTCTAAGATTCCCTCAATTAATTTTTGTACTACCAGCGGAGTATAATTGGAATCAATAGCATGTTGATAACGTTCGCCAAGAAAAACAGCATCTAAACCCGGAGAACCTACTTCAGGAGCGGAATGGGTATGTGTTACAGTCCACCAAAAATTCACGGGGTTAATTTTATACTGGATATACAACTTTTCAGCTACATGATCATACAGGGCCGGAGAAATGCCGCATATATCAGATGAAACGATGAAGAACTGAGTGGTGCCATCATCAAGAGCTACAATCCGATGAAAAATATGGTCGTGCACTCCTGTAGATTTCCGGGCATCATACCCAACCAACATCTGCGCATCCCTGGGTGTAATATCTTCCTTTACAACTGCTGCTCTAAATTTGCCCATGTGTGTATTTACACCAGGATTAGCTGGTTGAGCAAATAGGAATTCGCTAATCAGTATGATGATGATCGTTATAAAATACCTCAGTAAATTATTTAACACTATAATGCCCTTATTAAATTTATGTTCATTTGATTTTCTATTTATTTCCATAATATAAATGGTTATTAAAATAATTTTTTAGCAAAGATTTCTTCATTAGAAATTATCATTTTAAAATTATTTGTTTTGTCGTAAGAAAGCCAGCAGATCTGCCATTTGCTGTTGATTAATTTGTTTTTCTAAGCCTGAAGTCATGGATGACATATTAAGTGCTTTTAGTAACTTAATATCTTTCCTGTTAATTGCTCTTACTTCTTGTGCTGCATTTTTTAGTGTTAATGCAGTTGCTGTTTCACTTGCAATAATTCCCTGGAACAATTCGCCGTTCTTCATCTCAACTGTCCAAAGATCATAGCCACTTGATATAGACAAATTGGGAGCCAAAATGTTAGCCATAATTGCATCGGCAGACCAATTGTGGATCGTACCTAAATCAGGCCCAAAACTTACACCCATAATACCCCTGACCTGGTGACAACTTGAGCAATTTTGAGAGTACACATTCTTACCTTTTTCAGCATCGCCTTTCAAAGAAAGTGCCTGCTGATATTCTTTGTTGACTTTAACGCTTTCCGCATCGCTTTTTGTAAGTAGCCTCCTGGCTTTATCTCTTAGCTTCAGGTCAGACTGGGCCATAAGCTCTACACTCCGCTGCCAGCCCACACTTGCCGGCTGTACCTTACCCGCTTCGATGGCATCTAAAAGCAAAGCAATGCTTTCCGGGTTAACCAGAAAAGTATTCATGGCCTCATTTTGTATTTCCGGAGTGAGGTTTTGCCATTGCTTTAAAAGGTATTGCGAAATTGTTATGCCAGGTATGGCGCTGAGTGTACGCAAAGCAGCTATCTGCACGGTTAATTGTTCATGGGACGAAATTAGTTTTTGCAGAAGATCAGCATGGGCGGCAGGATTGCCAAGCGTTATAAAATTGATAGCTTCCACTCTTTTATCTCCAGGCTGACTTTCATTACTTGCAATTGTTACAGCTCTTTTAATCGCTTTATTTTGTAAAGTTTTATTTTTAATTCCAATTACTTTCAACATATCAAAAGCGGCATTTCGCAGTTTAGCTGATGAATGATCAAAAAATGTTTTAACCAACACATCCTGTTCTTCAATAATACCAGCAGTATTTGCTTTTTTAGATTTAAGACCTTCCGCTAAACCTTCCAGCAACGGTGCCTGCCATGCCGCCTGTTGTTCAGATCCGGGAAGAGTAGCTTTTTGAACAAGCTTATGAATAACTCCGGGCTTACCGCTTGCACCAATCATAGCAGTTAACCGTTGTACCAGTGAAGCATATGCCGGTACATCCTGCCGAAAACTGTCAAGAACCACATTTAATAAAGAAACTGTTTGTGTGGAAGAACCGGATAGCGCAGCTATCTGAACCCATTGATCATTTATATCTCTGAACAACAATTTATTTCTAACCTGTAAAGCTTCCGGAGTATTTACAGAACCTATAGTACAGAGCAATTGAAATCTTACTTTTGGGTCAGCATCTGCCTCCAATGGTAACAGGGCTTTTGCCAAACCGGGTGCAGTAGCCAAATGAAGTTCGGCTAACTTAATAGCATTCTCTCTTACTCCCGGTTCAGTATCTTTTAAGGCCTGCTCAATCAATTCAGGTTTCAATTCCTGAATACCTTCCAAAGTCCAAAGTGCATGTAACTTGCCCACGGCAGAATTTGTATTTTGAGCCATTTTAACTAAGGCCGGTACCGCTCCTTTATCTGCCCTGTCTATCAATAAACGTTGTGCATTCAGCCTCCACCATATGTTTGGGCTGGATAGTTTTTCAACCAGTTGTTCATTGCTGGCATCACCAAGCGTAAGGCCTTTGGTCCAATCGGCAGCCTTTGCACCGGTAGCACTGATACGATAAATTCTTCCTTTATCTGAGCCATTATAAAGCTTGCCTGATTTTACTACTTCTTCTCCCATCCATTCCGGGTGCTCAATGATCTGGCGATAATAGTCTACTACATAAAGAGCTCCATCCGGCCCTATGTAC
>MWYU01000254.1 GCA_002050375.1 Chitinophagales bacterium 62-2 | reverse complement strand
TTCTTCTTAAAACTATCGAAGGCGAAGATGTTCATGTAGGGGAATACACTTCGTTCTCCTATGAGCTTAGGGAGGAAGAGCTACAACCTGTTAACCGGCTTACCGTTCGTATTGCTGATACAATGGAAGCACCTTTATCAGGAGTGATTTGTTGATGTTGGTATGCAGCATTAAAGGATATATTTCCCCTGGTCTTCCTTTTACTTTCAATTCATGATATTCTTTAAAGTCAAACTCCTTCAGGTATTCTTCAATAAGCATTCGTTAAATTAAGAAGTATTTTATAAGCTATGGAATCATTATTGCAATAAGTGATTTATTCTTTCAAAAAAAATTCATTTAACTACCTACTCATTAAAATGTAAATTGAAGCCGACTAAGCAAGGCAGGAAACATTTTAAATTGTTTTAATCATTCTAAAAAGCCTTCCATTATAAGCATGCAAGCAGCTCATCCCAATTACAGTACTTCCAAAAGTAAAGAAGAGACAGATGCCGAGGATACCTTTATTAACCCATTGCCTCGTGCAGTCTTGCGTTCTAATACTCCAATCCTTTTAGATGGCGAATGGAATTTTTCGATTGATACAGAAGATAAAGGCCTGCAGGAAGAATGGTATTTAAAGCATAATTATAAACATACGGCTCAGTGGCCCGGCTCTATAGAAGAGCATATAGCAGCAGCAAACGGTGAGCCTGCAGAAATTGCGTGGAAGGATAAAGTAGTTGCCTGGTACGAAAGAGAATTTCCGTTACCGCAACGGGTAAATGGAAACGGGTCCTCCCATTCCATGTTACAATTAACATTTGGGGCCTGTGGGTATGAAACGCGTGTTTGGCTAAATGGAATTCTTCTTAAAACTATCGAAGGCGAAGATGTTCATGTAGGGGAATACACTTCGTTCTCCTATGAGCTTAGGGAGGAAGAGCTACAACCTGTTAACCGGCTTACCGTTCGTATTGCTGATACAATGGATGCTGATATACCACGCGGAAAACAGGAGTCACATGTATATAAGCGCGGCGGTATTTGGTATCAAACTTATACAGGTGCTGTGCGCAGTATATGGCTTGAGCCTGTTGAAAGAAATCGCCTGCGTTCGCGTGTAGGAGTAGTATCTATCGTTGAAGATAACCTTGTTCGTTTTAATCTTACCACACGTATTCACGATCCCGGAAATTATACTATACGGCTAAAAGTGTATAAGCGCAAGCAGGAGTCTCCTGATCCAATTGCAACAGATGATTTTCCATTACAACTTGAAGAGGGGCAAAAAGGACAGCGGGTTGTAATTGAAGTTCCTGGCGCAAAGTTATGGTCGCCGGAAGAACCAACCCTTTACCGCCTCGTTGCGCAATTAATTAATGCAGAGGGACATGTTTCAGAAATTGAAACTTATTTCGGACTGCGTAAAATTGAAGCACGCGGTTGCTGTGTTTACCTCAATAATAAAGCTGTTTACCTTGATGGAATATTGTATCAGCCCGGAGCCGCCTCCTACGAGGAGATTAAAATGCATATGCATGCCATGAAAGAATTAGGATGTAACCTCGTTCGCATCCATATTGCCGGTGTAGATCCCCGTATTTATAATCTCGCCGATAAAATGGGAATGTTGCTTTGGGTGGAGGTTCCAAGCCCGCACCGGTCTAATAATAATAGCCGCGCCAATCACCGGGCCGAGTTATTACGGATGCTTGCGCTTATTGAAACACATCCTTCTGTTGTAATCTGGAGCTTATATAACGAGGATTGGGGTGCGCAGGATATAGCAACTAATAAAGAGACCAGGCAATATATTATGGATATGTACCATTACATGCAAATTGCGCATCCGCAATTTCTTGTGGTGGATAACGACGGCTGGCAACATATATCGTATGAAGGACGGCTTAAGTCTGATCTGCTGACAGCCCACCTATACACACCCGATATTAAAAAATGGAGCGAGATACTTGATAGGTTAGTAGCAGGTGATATGGTAGGTGTAGCTGCTTTTCCATTAGTGGTAGGCGATCCATTCTTTTTTAGAAGACAAGTGCCATTACTGGTAAGCGAATGGGGTGGTTTTGGTTTTGTGGAATATGGAGGTCCCAAAGACTCCGATGAACGTAAAGAGCAAATACGGCTGTTTAAAAAGGAATTACGTAAACGACCCATAGCCGGTGATGTTTACACACAGGCAACCAATATTGAAGAAGAGCGAAACGGCCTTATTGACGCAGGTACAGGCGAATTAAAAGTGCCCGCAGGTTTATTGAAAAGCGGAAAAAGGTAGTAGAAAATTTGTTTGGTAAGAAGCCCGCAAATTACCGTTGTCAGTTGTAGAATTCCTTAGCTATATTAGGGAACAAGAGCTGATGTGAAATTTTATTTAACTCATTCTGAATTACAAAGTCCAAAACCTTTTCGTTAAAGTTGCTTACCTGCCGCCCATAATAAACACTGAAGGTGTTCCATTTATCCCTGTTTTATAGCCGGCTTTTATATCTTCAGATAATTGTTGCTGCACTTCACTTGAGTGCCTGTCCTGTTCCCACTTCTGCATACTAATCCAATATTTTTAGCGATAGATGTTAGCGATTTTTCATCTTCTGACAAATCTGATTCAAAGAGTTGATCATGATAGTTCCAAAAGCGGTCTATTAAAAAAGCAATGGCATCGCAATAAAATTAATTCCAACGTTTATTCGAAGTTTTTTTTATTTTTAAAACTTAAATGCTTTGCTTATTGCTGTAAAGCAATATCTCTGCAAACTGCTATTCCCTTATTAAAACGACTTGCCATTATGAGAAAAATTCCGAACCCGGCATCAGTTCCGGCATTGAGCAAACTGCTCATTTCTTCATTGTTATTTTTATTTCTTTCTGCAACAGTTTACGGCCAAACCGTTTCGGGGGTTGTAACGGGTGCAAACAACCAGCCGCTGGCCGGTGTAACCGTCCAGGTTAAAAATACCTCACGGGCAACCGTTACAAACGATGCAGGACGCTTCCAGATCAATGCCGGCCGCAACGATGTATTGACTATAAGCTCTGTTGGTTTTACTACACAAGAGGTAGCCGTAGATGGACAGAACTCCTTAACCATTAACCTTGCGAGTGGTGCCAAAAACCTGGATGAAGTAGTAGTAACAGCTCTGGGTATTAATAAACAAGCAAGGAGCCTTGGTTATGCTGCTACCACAGTAAAGCCTGACGAGCTTACAGTAAACCGTACGCCCAACCTGATGAATGCTTTACAAGGCAAGGTTGCCGGTGTTAATATTTCAGGCCTCGGTACAGGGCCTGCCGGAACATCTAAAATCCGTATCCGGGGGCAATCGTCCATTTCGGGTCAAAATAACCCGCTCATTGTTATCAATGGTATTCCTGTTGATAATACCAACTTCGGTACAAATCCCAATAATGCAGGCTCCGACAATTCAATTGGTGTACGAGGTGGCGGAAATACTTCTGATGGCGGAGACGGCTTATCAAGTATCAACCCTGATGATATAGAAAGTATGACTATTCTAAAAGGAGCGCCTGCAGCAGCATTGTATGGCTCCCGTGCCCAGAATGGTGTTGTCATGATTACTACAAAAACAAGGGGAGCAGGCAAAGGAATTGGCGTAACCTACAATGTTAACTATACCAATGAAGCGCCGCTGGATTTTACAGATTATCAATATGAATATGGGCAGGGAGAAAGTGGCATTCGCCCTACCACCCCTAATCCTACATCAGGTCAATGGTCGTTTGGTGAAATAATAATAGCAGTTTGCAGAATCCTTGCTCAGCAATAAGCAAAGCAATGAAGTTTAAAAATAAAAAAACTTCCAATAAACCTTGCAATTAATTTTATGATATGTCCATTACTTTTTATCTGGCCTCGTATCTTTTATTCGTTGTACCCGTTAGATAAAAAATTAGCAGCATTGTGTTCTTAAGAAAGATGGATATAAATAAAGCTACAGCTATAATAATACTGCAGAAGCTGTTCCCCCTGAAGTGGGGGAAACCTAAAACAAACGCTGAACCAGACGTTAATAAAATGACCGGCTGATATATCAGATGCAATAAAGGAGTAACAATAGGGCGGCAGCTTGCTCTTTAAAAAATATTACTACCTTTTTCCGCTTTTCAATAAACCTGCAGGAACTTTTAATTCGCCTGTACCTGCATCAATAAGGCCATTTCGTTCTTCTTCAATATTCGTTGCCTGTGTGTAAACATCACCTGCTATGGGTCGTTTACGCAATTCCTCTTTAAACAGCCGTATTTGTGCTGTACGTTCCTCGGAGTCTTTCGGACCTCCATACTCTACAAAACCAAAACCACCCCATTCGCTTACCAGTAATGGCACTTGTCTTCTAAAAAAGAATGGATCGCCTACCACTAATGGAAAAGCAGCTACACCTACCATATCAC
>MWYU01000461.1 GCA_002050375.1 Chitinophagales bacterium 62-2 | reverse complement strand
GAGTTACGACATCATCAAAGCACATGGAGGAGAATTAAAGGTGGAAACAAAGGAAGGTGAGTTTGCAGAGTTTATAATTCAATTACCAGTTGTCTGAACCGGGATTTATGAGATACATAGGCATTATAGGAAAATGTTTTTAATCCTATTCATCTCACAAATCCTATAAATCCCGGTTCAGACAAAAGCACATGGCGGTGAAATAAAAGTAGAAACAAAAGAAGCCCGCCCGGATGACCCGGTCAGACGGGGTGAGGGAGCGGAATTTATTATTCAATTGCCTGTAGTTATTATTAAAATGAAACTGGAACAATGAAAAAAATTATTGTTATTGTTCAATTTATTTGCTTTGCTAATTTTGTTCCAGCCCAACAAAATAATCAGATTGATAGCCTAAAACAGGCATTATTATCTTCAAAAGATGATTTACAGAGAATAGTGATTTTGGATAATTTAAGTTCTGAGTATTTATGGTCAATGCCTGATACATCATTAATATATGCCCAACAGGAATTATTGTTGGCAAAGAAAATAAATTCTCCAAAGTGGGAAGCTCGGGCATTGCAGAGGTATGGAGGTAGCCTTTACGTTATGGGAAATTATTCCCTGGCACTTGATTATTCCCTCCAATCTTTAAGGTTTAATGAAAAACAACAGGATACAGCACGTCTGATTAATAATTACTTTGGGCTTAGCTCCATCTATAATGATATCGGCGATAACGATCATGCCCTATACTATTCGTATAAAGGTGCAAGGGTAAGCGAACTGTTTAATAATAAGATCAGGCTTAGCGAAGCGCTAATGATTATTGGGCATACTTATGAGCAGGCAAATCAACTTGATTCTGCCCTCGCCTTTACACAAAAAGCTTATGAATTAGATAGTACTGATAACGGTAAGCTTACATTGGGTTACACTCCATTTGTTTTGGGCAATATTTATTACAAAAAAGGATATTATCCGTCTGCTTTAAATTATTACAGGGTAGCCATAACGATCAGTAAACAACAGAACGTTAAAAAGGACCTGATGGATGTTTACAATGGAATGTCGAAAACATTTATAAAAACCAGCCAGGTTGACTCTGCTATTTTTTACTCCAAACTAACACTTTTGGAAGGCAAGTCAACCGCTTACCCATTGGGTATGTTGAATGCCTATACTGCATTATCAGGCATTTATAAATCTCAGCATAATACCGATAGTTCTGTTAAGTATAATGAATTGACAGCATCTATAAAAGACAGTATTTTCAACAAGGAGAGAGTAACACAATTTCAAAATCTTTCCTTTTCAGAACAACTTCGCAAACAAGATATAGAAGCAGCTCAAATACAATATCAGAACAAAATGAAAATATATGCCTTGTTGGGAGGTTTCGCAGTATTGCTTTTATTAGCAGGAATACTTTGGAGAAACAACCAAAATAAGCAAAAAGCAAACACACTTCTTCAAAAGCAAAAGCAGGAGATAACCACGCAGAAACTTAAAGTAGAACAATCATTACAAGAGCTTAAAACTACCCAGGCTCAATTAGTACAGAGGGAAAAAATGGCTTCTCTCGGTGAGCTTACAGCAGGCATTGCACATGAAATTCAAAACCCGTTAAACTTCGTCAACAATTTTTCTGAAGTCAATACAGAATTGCTTCAGGAATTAAAGAATGAACTTCAGGCAGATAATAAGCAAGAAGCATTTTCATTAGCAGATGACATTATTGAAAATGAACAAAAAATAAATCATCACGGCCACCGCGCCGATGCCATTGTAAAAGGCATGCTGCAACATTCAAGAGCAAGCACAGGCAAAAAAGAACCTACAGATATAAATGCTTTAGCAGATGAATACTTACGGTTAAGTTATCATGGCTTAAAAGCAAAAGACAAAGACTTTAATGCAAACTTTAAAACAGACTTTGATGAAAGCATTGGTAAGATAGAAGTAGTACCGCAAGATATAGGCAGAGTTTTATTGAACTTATATAACAATGCCTTTTATGCAGTAAATGAAAAGAAGAAAGCCCCAACCCTAAAGGGAGAAAACTACGCGCCAACAGTTTGGGTAACTACAAAACGTATTAGCCCCCCGCCACGTGGCGGAGCGGGCGGGCTTGAAATATCTGTAAAAGACAATGGCACCGGCATTCCTCAAAAAGTATTAGATAAAATCTACCAGCCATTCTTTACAACCAAGCCAACCGGGCAGGGAACAGGATTGGGTTTGAGCTTAAGCTATGATATTATAAAAGCACATGGAGGTGAGTTGAAAGTGGAAACAAAGGAAGGGGAGTATACAGACTTCAAAATTCAGTTACCATGAAGGGAAAACTAACAATAAAATTTGTATGAAAATTTTCTACACATCTTGCCTTGTCTTTTTTTTATTTATAAGCAAATGTTTTCCTCAAATACAGAAGGCTCCTGTTTTTCATTTAGATAATCTGCCTGCTCCAGGAGCATTATTAGAAAAAGGCTGGAAGTTGCAGGAAGGCGACAATCCGGATTATGCACAACCTCAGTTCAATGATAGTAAATGGATTTCCATTAATCCTGCTAAAGACATACATGAAATGCCTCAGCTTTGGAATAATAATATTGTTTGGTTCCGACTACATTTTACTGCTGACAGCAGTGTAATAAGCCAGCAATTAGCATTAATTATTCTGCATGCAGGTGCTTCTGAAATGTATTTGAATGGTAAACTGCTCTACCGTTTTGGAAAGGTGAGTAGAGAACCTAAAGAGATAATCGCTTACAACCCTTTAGCCGAGACTGTTTCTTTCCCCTTGATATCAGGCACTGAACAAGTGTTTGCTGTGCGGTATGTCCTTCAACCAAACTTGTTCTATACAGAAATTTTTAGTAGAGGTAATCCGGCACTTCAAATCGAAGTAAATAATATAAATAGGGCGATGAAGCAATACCAGCACCGTAGTACCGGTTTATCTAATTCCATTGTTTTTAGAATAGGCGCTTTTGTAATACTAGCCATTTTGCACCTCGCTTTCTACCTGTATTATCCGCCTCAAAAAGCAAACCTGTATTTCTGTTGGTTTGCCTTATTCGTACTGGCCAACGAAATTGTTCAAATTAATTCCCCCCACGAGGTTAAGTATATATTTTATTACAGCAATCTTGTATTCGGCTTCTATCAGCTAAGCACCTTTTTCCTTCTTACGGCTCTTTATTTTTTGCTTAATCAAAAAAAAGGTTGGATTTACTGGACACTATTAGTATTAATAATTATAGGTATTGTTCTAAATCTATGGAGTTTTAATTTCAGTGTTTTTATCATTAGCAATCTTCTCATTTTAGAAGTTGTTCGCATAGCTTTTATCGCCTTAAATAATAAACAACGGGGAGCGTGGATTATTGCATCAGGAGCTATTAGTTACTTCGTCTTTTATCTAATATTTGTATTAGGGGTACCCTTCAATTATATGAATAATCCAATTAGTCAGAATTATACAATTGGAGACCTTACATATAATTTGCAATTTTTAAGTATTCCGGTTGCTACCTCCATTTATTTGGCACTTGATTTTGCATTTACCAGCCGCAGCTTAGAGCAGAAATTAGTAGAGGTGAATACTTTGTCTAGAGAAAAGCAACAAATATTAGCTAATCAAAATCAGTTATTAGAACAACAAGTTACAGAACGGACAGCAGCATTAAATCAGTCGCTGGAACAACTAAAATCCGCCCAATCCCAACTTATCCAATCAGAAAAGATGGCTTCCCTCGGTGAACTTACCGCAGGCATTGCCCACGAGATACAAAACCCATTAAACTTCGTCAATAATTTTTCTGATGTAAACATAGAATTGATAGAAGATTTAAAATCCGAGTTAGCAACAGGCAATGGGCAAGAGGCTACAGCAATTGCAAACGACATTAAAGAAAACGAACAAAAAATAAACCACCACGGCAAACGTGCCGATGCCATTGTAAAAGGCATGCTTCAACATTCAAGAACAAGCACAGGCAAAAAAGAGCCAACAGATATAAATGCTTTAGCAGATGAATACCTTCGTTTAGCTTACCATGGGTTAAGAGCTAAAGACAAAGATTTTAATGCAAACTTTAAAACAAGCTTTGATGAAAGTATTGGCAAGATAGAAGTTGCGCAGCAGGATATAGGCAGAGTGTTATTGAATTTATATAATAATGCTTTTTATGCAGTCCATGAAAAGAAGAAACAACTGAACGGAACGTTTGAGCCGATAGTTGAAGTAAGCACAAAGAAGGTGGACAATAAAGTTGAAATCTCCGTAAGAGATAACGGCAGCGGCATTCCGGCTAAGAATGTAGAAAAAATCTTTCAACCCTTCTTTACAACAAAACCAACGGGCCAGGGAACGGGACTTGGCTTATCATTAAGCTATGATATTATTAAAGCCCATGAAGGAGAGT
>MWYU01000199.1 GCA_002050375.1 Chitinophagales bacterium 62-2 | reverse complement strand
GTGTTACTGTTCGCAATACGGGCAGACCGGGGGGCGGCGCTAAGATTGATATTAGAGGGGCCGGAACCTTTGCCGGCAACAATCCGCTTTACATTATAGATGGCATGTACACCGATGCAACTCCAGACTTTAATCCGCAGGATGTGGAGTCCATCCAGATTTTGAAAGATGCTTCTGCTGCAGCCATTTACGGAAGTCGTGCGGCTAATGGTGTAATTATTATCACTACTAAAAAAGGAAGACAGGGACCAATAGTAATAAACGGTAGCATTAAAGCCGGAGTGCAGTCTGTGCATAATCGTTACGAAATGATGGAGATTAATGAATACCGAGATTTTGCTACCAAACTTTACCAGGCAGGCGGATTACCTATACCTACGTCATTGACAACTGACTTTGATCCCGCTATAAATACCGACTGGCAAGATCAGTTTTTACGCCGAGGAGCTATAAGTGAGTACAATCTTGGTTTGTCTGGAGCAATCAAGAAGACGGTTAATTTTTATATCAGTGGAAACCACTTTCAAAACAAAGGACCTGTTATTGACAACAGCTTTTCACGTAGTGGTTTTCGGATAAATACCAATACTAAATTTGGTCGTTTTAGCATAGGAGAGAATGTTTTGCTTAGCTGGACAAAAGAAGATCCTATCGCATCTGGTGGCGTGGGCGTAAATCCTTTTGTAGATATGATAAGCATGCCGCCTGTAGTTGCTTTGCAAGGCAGCCGTTACATAACTGCAGATAATCCGCAGGGTTATGGCATTGGACTGAACAATGCTTACCTAAGCACCCTTACAGCTAACGTTCCCGCTTTGCAACGCTTGGATCAGTTTGAGCAAAAGAATTTTAAGATTCGCGGCAATGCTTATCTTGATTTTAGAATTATTGAAGGTTTAATATACCGCTTCAATTTTGGTATTGAAAAGACGGTTGATAAAGGTGCAGGAACCCGCCAACCCGGCACCGTTCGCCAGGGAACGCCATCCCCTAACAACAACCGCCTGGGCACATTTAGCAGCAGGGGCGAATTTGAGTCAAGGCTATATGAGAACACAGTAAACTACGACAAAACGTTTGGCAATCATAAGCTGAGTGCAGTAGCAGGACTTAGCAATCAAACCTTTAAGCATCCTATTTTAAGATTTACTACAATTGAGGGCAGTCCTACAACCGAAGATCCATATACCAACTTATGGAACAATATTGGTTTGTTGGGAAGGGTTAACTATAGCTATCAGGAAAAGTATTTAACCAGCCTCACCTTCCGCCGCGATGGAAGCTCGTTATTTAGCAAGACTAACCGATGGGGTAATTTTCCTTCCGCTTCAGTTGCCTGGCGCATTTCAAGAGAGAAGTTCTGGAATGTTGAAGCTGTAAATGATTTGAAACTGCGTGCCTCATACGGTTCGTTAGGGAACTCTGAATTTCTGCAACCGTGGTTGTATTATGCGCAGATAAACCCCTTTCCCCGTGCGGTTTTTGGGCCAAACGAAGTTGAACAGATTGGTAACATAGTAACCCGTCTCGCAAACAGGGACTTGCGTTGGGAGCGCAAAAACACGACTAACTTTGGTATGGAGGCCTCTTTGCTGAACAGTGTTTTTACAGTATCAGCAGATTATTTTATTGCTGAAACAAAAGACGTATTGGTGGATCTGCCTATCAGCCTTACAACAGGTAACGCAGGTGGAAACCCTGCAGTTAATGCAGCATCTCTTAAGAACAGAGGATTTGAGTTATCCCTTACTTACAAGCCGAAAGCTGGCGCAGACTTTCGATGGGATGCTACACTTAACTTCACCACTATTAAAAACAAGGTAACAAGTTTCGGTACTCCTACAACCAGGTATACCCAGTTAGGTGATGCACGCACAGAGTTGGGCCGTTCTATTGGAGAGTGGTATGTATTGAAGACTGATGGCATATTTCAAAGTCAGGCGGAGATTGATGCACATAAAGGAAAATCAGGGCAGGTTCTTCAACCGTGGTCGAAGCCGGGTGATATAAGGTATATTGACGTAGACAATAACGATACACTTGATTTAGACAAAGACCGTTACTATGCCGGAAGTCCCTGGGCTGATTGGGAAACCGGTCTTCAATTAAATGCCGGGTATAAAAACTTTAGTGTTAGCATGCAGTGGTACGCAGTAGTGGGTAACGAATTGTATAACCGCCCACGTTATACTGTGGACCGCATGGATCAGAACACTAACTTCCGTAAGGGAGCTACATTTTGGAGCCAACAGAACCCAAGTACTGAGTGGCCTCGCGCCGCTATTGGTGCACCAGACAAAGGCATTCAATACAACGTATTACCTCAAAGCGACCGTTGGCTGGAAAGTGGAAGCTACCTGCGCCTTCGTAACGTGGAGATCGCGTATAATTTGAGCAAGAACGCGTTGAAGCGCATAGGCTTTACAAACAGCCGGATTTTCGTCAACGGTCAAAACCTGCTGACCTTTACAAAGTATACCGGTCTCGATCCTGACATTACCGGGGTTAACATTTTTGAGCGCGGACTGGACAACGGACAATATCCTGCTCTTCGCATTATTTCAGCAGGTATCACTTTTGGCTTTTAAATCATCAACTACAATTTTAAAAATATGAATACAATTTTCAAATATTGCCTTGCGGCTTCGCTGGTCTTGTCGGCTACTGCCTGCAAAAAATCGCTGGATTTGGATATTGAGAATCCAAACCGCCAGGATGAATCAAATTTCTGGAGAACTTCTAACGATGCCCTGGCAGGTATAAATGCCTTATATGGTAATTTTTATCGTAATGGTGCTCCGGGATCTCGCTGGCAACCCTTTTATATGGATGTGCGTTCGGATGACGGTTACTCAACAAGCCCATGGAACGAACTTCGGAGTATAGGAGCATTGAATATCACACAATACAGTTTCGAGGTTAACAGGGACACATGGGGGCATCATTGGCGGGGAGTTTTTAGAGCTAACCAGGTTATTACAAATGTTCCTAAAGTTGAAATGGAAGCAGGGCTAAGAGATCGTTATGTTGGAGAAGCAAAGTTTCTAAGGGCGTTATACTATTATAATCTGGTTAGCATCTGGGGAAATATTCCTTTGATTTTAGAACCTTCCAACCCTGCTGATAAACCCTCCCAGGTGCCTCAGGAGCAGGTATGGGCTCAGATTGAAAAAGACCTTACTGATGCTATTGCTACACTTCCTGCTTCATATACGGGTGATGATATTGGCCGGGCTACCAAAGGGGCAGCTTATGCAATGTTAGGCAGGGTTCACTTACAGCAGAAAGAATATCAGCCGGCAGCTGATGCATTAGCCTGGTTAATTAGCGGGCCTGGACAATCTTTATATGACCTGGTTCCAAACTATTATGATAATTTCAAACATACCACTGAAAATAACAAAGAATCTGTTTTTGAGATTCAATTTAAGATGAGAGCCGAGAACAGTGGCGAGGATGGACCTGCTTCAAATGT
Organism: Chitinophagales bacterium 62-2; assembly: GCA_002050375.1. Classification (GTDB taxonomy): domain Bacteria; phylum Bacteroidota; class Bacteroidia; order Chitinophagales; family Chitinophagaceae; genus Segetibacter. Next base: position 947 of record MWYU01000199.1, on the reverse strand, counting down.
TGGAACCAGCCGTTCACCTTTTTTTGGTCCTCCGGGTCATGGTTTTAATGATGCCAATATGCACCGTTGGGTAGTTCATGAGTTTTTAAAAGAAAACACAGCAACCGGAGAAAGAGATCCACGTTTAGCAGTAACAGCCTTGTATGATTCTACTGATCCGGCAGGCCCTAACGTTACAATGGTGTATGGATCTACTTTCGCTTCAAAAAATTACAGTGCAGATATCAGGAACAGGGTGTGGTATCATAAATATTTAGATGATTATTTCTTAAGGAATGAGCCTTTTAACAGCCCAATCAATTTTCGTGTAATACGTTTTGCTGATGTTTTATTAATGTATGCAGAAGCTCTTAATGGTCTTGGGCGTACGGCAGATGCCTATGCTCATGTTGATCGTGTACGGCAACGTGCGGGGCTTGCAAGACTATCAGTTGTAAGGCCTGGTATGAACCAGGCTCAGTTTCTGCAACAACTGATGCATGAAAGGATTACTGAGTTGACTGGTGAGGCGGTAAGATGGAATGATCTTGCCCGTTGGGGATATTTTGATGACCCTACTAAATTGAATGAATTAAAGGCACGCGATCCCGAGTTCAACAATTTTGAAATAGGCAAAAATAAATTTATGCCGATTCCTCAATCTGAATTAGATATTAATCCAAATTTAATCCAGAATCCGAAATGGTAAATTAAATTGATTCTAAAAGGGGCATTGTACTTTTAAGATTACAATGCCCCTTTTATTTATTGTTCTTATACTTAAACCTTATTTTTATAGGTGACATAAGAATACTATTGAAGTTTTTTGGAGATTTTGAAATACCGTAATAATGGTTTATAAATACTTACTATCGTTAATAATTCTTGTAAGCGTAAGTTGCAAGAAGCCTTCTGGCGTCAATCCGTTACCGCCTAACCCCCCTGTAGTAGTTGATGCTACCTTCACT
>MWYU01000429.1 GCA_002050375.1 Chitinophagales bacterium 62-2 | reverse complement strand
TGTCGTGCCTTAGCTGTATCATTTTGGCTTTTGTACACGGCCGCGATGTTTCGGTTGCTAACTATAAGGAAGGTTTTTTCCTGCTGCGATTCAAATAATTTCAATCCTTTTAATAAATAGCCTAGTGTCAAGTCAAGTTGAAATTGTCGGATAAAGTCGTTTTAGCTTTACTCTTGCCTTATCATTGGTAAATTGCCAGTTTACTGTGGCTTCTTTGTTATTGCGATGCTCTTGCCATGCCTTGACTTCGTTTGTCATTGTTTGAATGTTATCTATTCGTCTGTTCAAGCATTGCCCCATCAATACATTCAGTTCTATTTCTGCCATGTTTAACCAACTGCCATGTTTAGGAGTATAAATAAACTCAAACCTGTCCCATATTCTTTTTGCTTCTTCCGGTGGATATACTTCGTATAAAGCGCCAGCCTTGTGAGTAGCAAGATTGTCCATTACTAATGTGATTTTGGTGGCTTCTTTATACCATTCATCTGCTATCTGCTTTATAAATACAGCCCAGTCTGCTTTTGTTTTTCTTTCCGTCACCTCCACATATCTTTTTCCTTTCAGCGGCTCTGATGCAAGAAATATATTCGCTACACCGCAACGTTCATATTCAAAGTCCTCTCTTGCCGGCTGACCTGGTTCCATTTCAATAGGAGCTCTTGTTTCTTTAATCAATTGCTTAGGAGATTCATCCATGCAAATCACCGGAAACCCTTTGTGGTAGGGTCTTTTATAGACATCTAATACCTGCTCCATGTTAGCTACAAACTGACTGTTTTGTTGCGGGGGAATAATCCAGCCTACTACTTTCCACGGCTTCAATTCGTTTTTTTTAGAACCTTTCTTATTGTTTCATAAGAAATGCTATCTACATACTCCATTTTTACCATCTTATCAGCTAACATGCGCAAAGACCATCGCGAAAATCCTTCAGGCGCTTTGCTGCAACTTAAAGCTATCAAATGAGCTTCTACCTCGCCATCCGCTTTCTTTGGCTTTGTTTTGCTAAAGGGCTTCCTATCCAAACATGCTTCAAAACCTTCTTCTACAAATCGCTGCTTAACCCTGTCAATCATTCGCATACTTATTTGTAAAACACTGCTAACCTGCTCATTGATGAGCTTCTCTCCGTACGCTCCTTCATCACAGTTCAATAAGATGTAGGCAGTACGAAATTGTTGTGCACTATGATAACCTTTACTGACTATAGCATTGAGCTGATCTCGCTCTTCCTTTGTCAAAGTGACCTTGTACTTTATCATGGCTTTTTGGATGATAAAGATATAGGAATTATACGACAATACTAACCTGACTTGACACTAGTATATAGGCAAGTAAAGTCAAATTCTTTAAAACTCGACCTCCTCTTGGCTCTGTCGCATCTGCCAACATTTCTATAAATTCAAATAAAAACAATAGGAAGCTGCAATTGAAACTCAGTTCTTTAAGAATCTTTTTAACTTTCTTTTTTATAGAATTATTCTTTTTAATTAAATGCGATGCACCTGTTCGAGAGGTCATTTTTTTATGAGCCTAAATAAGTATTTGGTAGTAGGAATATAAAAAAGAAAATTTGCATTTATCAATAAAGACAGGGTGGATGGACGTGAGCGGAAAATACTTCAATTATTGAGTACGGTATAATCTAAAATACTAAACGAGAAACAAGAGCCTTTACCCGGTTCACTTTCTATATGTAAGTTGCCACCGTTTTTTTCTATAAAATCTTTACTGATTAATAAACCCAAACCGGTGCCTTTTTCTTTTTCTGTGCCACGCCGGGTAATTGACTCATTTAGTTCCAAAAGCTTTTTAATCTTTGATGCGCTTAAGCCAATGCCTGAATCAAGCACCTGCAATTTTATCCGGTTTTCATGTAAGGTTGCTTTTACATAAACTTCACTTTCCCGGTAACTAAATTTTATTGCATTGCTTAATAAATTGCGCATCACAAATTCTATCATGTCCTTGTCTGCAAAGCCATATAAGTTTTCTTCTGCTACTACATGCATTCTTATGTTTTTCATATGTGCATTTAATTGCAGCACTTTAACCGCGTTTATTAAAACAGGATAAATGGCAAATTGCTCTTTCCTGAATTGCAATAAATTCATCTGCGATCGTGACCATTGCAATAAATTATATAAAAGTTGGTTGAGGTTGTCAAGAGATGCCTGTGCTTCGTCACTTAGCTTTTTCTTTTCGTCTTCATCCAGCTTGTTATGGTGCTCTGTTATTAGTTTAAGGGTTGACTGCATTGTAGCGAGGGGATTTCGCAGGTCGTGAGAGATGATGGAAAACAGTTTGTCTTTTAACTGGTTTAGCTGTGTCAGTTTTAATTCTGAATTTTTTAGCTGCGAAATTATATTTTCTAACTGAAGGTTCTTCTGCTTAAGATCTGCCGTTTGTTCTTCCACCTGCAATTGTAATTCTGCTTTCTGTTTTTCAAAAAGCTCTTTCTTTTCTGTCTCTCTTTCCAAAGCCATTCTTTCTTTTTCTACGATCTCATTTGCCAATTGTATGCGTGTATTATTCAACCGGCTTGCCAGGCCTAAAGCAAAAAGAATAACCTGAACAAGGGTGCCTATCTGTATTAGATAACGGGTGAGAAAATTATCAGGGATTAATCTAAGTTCACGTGTAATAAATAGAGCACCACCCACTACCAAAAGAATATTCGCGTAAATAAAATATTGGGCAGGCTTATAGCTTTCTCTATAATAAGCTACTACACCAGAGTAAAGCATCATAAACAAAATGAGGGTGCCTAAAATACCGACTATGGTAACCGAAGCATTTAGTATGTCAATACGTAAGCTGTAGGAAATAATACCGGCAATCATCAATAAAACACACAATACAGCAAGAATATTTAAAACCATATTGGTTTGAGGCAGGATGGCAGAAGTATGCAGGTAGGTTTTAGTAAAAAATATGCGGGCTAACCCATTAAAGGGAACAATCAGCATGAAACAATACGTATCCCATAGAGGTGCATTAGGCCACAAATATTCTATTGCTATGCCGTAGTAAAAAGAAAAATATAAGCCAAGACCAACGAGGCTTAAAACATAATACAGGTAACTAAGATCTTTTACTGCAAAAAAGATAATGAGATTATATAAAGCCATTACCAGTATTACTCCCAAAAACAATCCCTGCCACAATAAACGGTTGCTATCCTGCCGTTCGAACGTAGCCAAAGGCACCAGTGTTAGTAAAGGATTATTAGTTTGGTAAATGCTTAAGCCACTTCTAAGCTTCATTACTATATCTACAGGTTGGCCTTTGCTTAATTGTACAATAATTCCATTAGTGTTTGATTGTAAAGACCTGTCTTTTAGTTTTAGTAAGCTGCCCGATCTCTGCTGTTGCCACCCGGTATCACTTTTGTTTTTTATCCAGCATTCAACTATGCCTGTTTTTGAAGTTTGTATATAATATTCTTTGTCAAAATTCGTGTTATTAAGAATTGAAAAACTACACCAGATATCTTTCGTTTGTTCCTTCGAAAGACCAGGCTTGTTAATGAATTTTATTGAATGGTTAATATAATCATTGAAAGTAGCGGAGCCTTCTGCATCTGCAAGCCATTTAATTTGAGAAGGTTCTATTGCAATGGTTTCACCTTCTGTATTAATGGTAAAAATTCTTTGCCCCGCTGCTTTTATACAAAAGAGAAATGTTACAATAAATGCTATAAATTGGTGTTGTTTCAAATGCAAGTCAGCTTGTTTTCGTTCGCATAAATTTAATAGTTTAACTTATGATAACCACTAATTAAATGGCCGGAATAAAAGTGTTACTGGTAGAGGACGACTGGATAATAAGTAAAGAGATTTCTTATTCTTTACACGATCTTGGCTTTGATGTAATTGGAACGTGTGATACAGGTGAAGAGGCATTGAAGATGATAAAAGCTAACAAGCTGGATATTGTTTTATTAGACATTGACCTGTCATCAGAAATGACCGGTATAGATGTAGCAAAAAAACTAAAGCAGGAAAATACAGTGCCTTTTATTTTTCTAACAGCCTTTGCAGATTCTAAAACCATAGAAATGGCAAAGGTCGCAGAGCCATACGCGTATCTTATAAAACCGGTTAACCGCGATACGTTATATTCTACTATTGAAATAACACTTCATAATGCTTCCCGAAGAAATGAACCTTTGCCTTCTATGGTTCCATTGAAAGAAAACCTGACTATGGAAGACGGCATTTTTGTAAAGGCAAATAAGCGACTCGAAAAAGTATTGCTTCGCGAGATTTTAATGGTGGAAGCGTACGATATATATGCAATGATCTACACGCTCAGTCATAAGTATTTACTCAATTCATAACTGAAGGTGGTTGAAGATAAATTTCCTTCTTCCCGTTTTATAAGGGTGCATCGTTCTTATATAGTTAACATAGATAAGAT
>MWYU01000411.1 GCA_002050375.1 Chitinophagales bacterium 62-2 | reverse complement strand
TTATTAAGTATTCCCTTTTGTTCCGCATCTTAGATCATAGCAAGCGCAATACGATCTTTAATGCTTGCACCAGGACTATTTTTTTCCAGCTTTATATATATTTCATGGTCGTTTCCGAATAACTTATTTATCCGGACGTGCGGTGTATTTCCTATCGTTTCTAAAATATTATTTGCTTTCATAATTGCTATTTGACCTCACCCTCGTTCCCTCGCCAAAATGGAGAGGGAGGCCAGGAAATGGTTCGCTTATCATCTTTTGCAGTAACAAATCAACGTTATCAACTTTTCAACTCATAACCATAAACCTATCAACTTATAACCTATCAACTAATCCCCTAATCATAAAAATCCCTGTCCATGAATTATATCACAAAATTCAATGGCTCGGTAAACTGATGATTATCTTTTACGTGTATCTCGCTTTTATGATAAACCACTGAATTGGATGGTACGCTGTTGGTAAGCCAGACGTTACCGCCTATTACACTTCCCTTTCCTATGGTTGTATCGCCGCCCAATATCGTGGCTCCTGAATAAATGATCACATTATCTTCAATGGTAGGATGCCGTTTTGTGCTTGCCTTATCCTTCGATACATTTAACGCACCAAGCGTTACACCCTGGTAAATTTTTACATTGGCACCAATATCTGTTGTTTCACCAATCACTATCCCTGTACCATGATCAATAGAAAAAGAAACTCCAATTCTTGCGCCGGGATGAATATCTATACCGGTTTTGCTATGAGCATATTCACTAAACAACCTTGGCAACAACGTGATACCTTGCTTCCATAACTGATGGGAGAGGCGGTAAACCACCGTTGCATAAAAGCCGGGATAAGCTGCCATTACCTCACCCAGGCTTTTTGCTGCAGGGTCAGTGTGAAGGATCGCCTCTGCATCTTTTAATAATGCTTCGTATATAGAAGGCAAAGCTTTAAAAAAAGCAGCGCCGTTGTTCCTTGCTTTGTCTGCATCATTATATGTTTCAAAAACCAATGCTTCAAAAGTGCTTTGTAATTGGAGCAACTGGCCGGTCATATTTTTTACGTTCGCATCGCGTTGGTTCGGGCTTGTAAAAAGAAACTGAAACAACTCGTCTATAAAATCTTCTGCCGTCTCCTTATCAGGAAAATGCATAAGACATTCGCGGGTTTTATTTAAAAGTTGCTCTATAAAAGTTTCTTCTGTCATCTATCGCTGATCTCTTTTGATTTTAAGTATGATTTCACAGATAAGTAAAATATCCTCTTAACTCTCTTCTCCCTTCAGTGCCGGGGCTGCCGGGGCTCCTATCATACAAGCGCCAACTGTAACATAACTGGTTTGATCAATAAGAATTGCTGAACCATTTGTTGGCAGTTCAGCATAACTGTCGAATGCTAAAGGTTCAGATGTTTTGATAACGGCCTTAACTACATCATTCAATGCAACAGATTGCGGAGAAGGTTGTTTAAGCAAAGTGTTTACATCTAACCGGTATTCAAGCTCTTTTACAATGGCCTTTACCGTGCGGCTGTTGTGCTGTAAAAAATACTTATTGCCCGCTACCAACGGTTTTCTATCCATCCAACATAACAAAACCTCGAACTCTCTCTCTAACGACGGAAGGTTATTGCTTTTCACAATCAAATCTCCACGGCTTATGTCAAGATCATCTTCAAGATGAATAATAACACTTTGTGGGGCGTAAGCTTCTTCTGCTTCTTTCCCACTTATTTCGATAGCGGATATTTTACTGGTAAGGCCTGAAGGCAGCACAGTTACTTTATCTCCTTTTTTATATACACCGCTGGTAATTTTGCCGGCATAGCCACGATAATCGTGCAGATCTTCAGTTTGAGGGCGTATAACATATTGCACAGGAAACCTTCCTTGTGTATAATCTATATCACTTTCCACTTCTATGCTTTCAAGTACCTCTAATAAAGTTTTGTCATCGTACCATGAAAGATTGCTCGTTTTATCAACTATGTTATCTCCCTTTAAAGCGCTGATAGGTATATACTTTACATCTTTTAATTCAAGACTTGCTGCCACCTTTGCATATTCAATTACGATATTGTTGTAAACATCCTGGGCAAAATTTACAAGGTCCATTTTATTAATAGCGACAATCACATGAGGAATCCGAAGCAGGGAAGCAATGATAGAATGCCTGCGCGTTTGTTCAACAACACCAAGGCGGGCATCAATCAAAATAATGATACACTCCGAATTAGAAGCACCCGTAATCATGTTACGTGTATATTGAATGTGGCCCGGTGCATCGGCTATAATAAACTTACGGTTAGGGGTAGAAAAATATTTATAGGCAACATCAATCGTAATTCCCTGTTCTCTTTCTGCACGTAGGCCGTCCGTAAGCAGCGCAAGGTCTATCTCGCCATCTTCGCGGTTGCGGGTTTGCTTTTCAAGCGCTTCCAACTGGTCGACTAAAATATTTTTGCTATCGTAAAGCAACCTTCCAATCAAAGTGCTTTTTCCATCATCCACGCTACCTGCTGTTATAAATCTAAGTAAGTCCATTGATTTGATTGTTCTGTTGCCTGACTGTTATTGTTGTTTTTGCCTTATGCCCTAAAAATACCCATTCTTCTTCCTGTCTTCCATTGCTGCTTCGCTTACTTTATCGTCTATGCGGGTTTCGCCTCTTTCGCTGGTTCGTGTTGCAGTTATTTCGGTAATGATTTCATCTATTGAGTAAGCGGTGCTTTCTACAGCAGCCGTGCAGGTCATATCGCCTACAGTACGATATCTAACATGCTTTTTTGCTACTTTGTCCCCTTCATCAAGCCTTATGAATTCTGATAAAGCAACTAATTGTCCATCATATTCGAGCACTTCGCGTTCATGAGTAAAGTATATGGAGGGCAACGGAATATTTTCTCTTTTAATATAATTCCAAACGTCTAATTCCGTCCAGTTACTAATTGGGAACACACGAACATTTTCACCTTTATGAATTTTACCGTTATATAAATTCCAAAGTTCGGGCCGCTGGCGCTTAGGATCCCACTGCCCAAACTCATCCCTTACTGAAAACACTCTTTCTTTAGCACGTGCCTTTTCCTCGTCCCGACGTGCACCGCCAATACAACAATCAAATTCAAACTCTTCAATAGTATCTAAAAGCGTATGTGTTTGTAATGCATTCCGGCTTGCAAACTTTCCTATCGGCTCGGTTAGTTTTTTTGCTTTAATGGTATCACCTACGTTGCGAACAATTAATTTTTCGCCTATTTCCCTTGCAAGGTTGTCCCTGAATTCTAATGCTTCAGGAAAGTTGTGACCTGTATCAATATGAACCAAAGGGAAAGGGAATTTTCCCGGCCTAAAAGCTTTTAGAGCAAGATGAACCAACGTAATCGAATCCTTTCCGCCGCTAAATAATAAGGCAGGTCTCTCAAACTGTCCGGCAACCTCACGCATTATATGAATGGCTTCAGACTCAAGCTCGTCTAAGTAATCGAATTTATATTGGCTCATAAATTTTTATAACGTTCTGTTTTTTATTGCTTAATATGAAGTCCGCACTCTTTTTTACTTGCATCTTCCCACCACCATCTTCCTGCCCTAAAATCTTCGCCCGGGCGAACCGCACGGGTACATGGCTGGCAACCAATACTTATAAAACCCCGATCGTGTAAAATATTATAAGGAATATTGTTATCGCGTATATAGGCCACAACATCTTCAGTAGTCCAATAAAGAAGCGGGTTGTATTTAAGAATTTGATTAGCATCGTCCCATTCTACAACAGAGAGGTTCTGCCGCTCGGGAGAATGTTCTGCACGCAGGCCGGTTACCCAAACAGAGTTACCTGCAAGCGCCCGCTTTAGCGGATCGACCTTGCGGATAAAGCAACAGCTTTTACGGTTTTCGAGAGACTCATAGAAAGAGTTCGGGCCTTTCTCCTGTATAAAATCCTGCAACATACCGTGATTAGGATAGTACGCTTTTACCTTTATATTATAATGGTCGTTGGTACTGTTCCAGGTAGAATATGTTTCAGGAAAAAGGCGGCCTGTATCTAAAGTAAAAATTGAAATTTCAGGAGCGTTATTAGCAATAAAATCAGTGATCACCTGGTCTTCATAGCTGAAGCTTGAGGAGAAGGTAACCGCACTGGGAAACATATTAGTCAGCTCTTTAAGAGTACTGCCAATATCGTTCGGGTCAACATCCTTTAGAGAGTCATAGGCGTATTTAAGAATTTCTTTCATAAGAATTGACGAGGTTTATCAGGCAGAAACGGTTAGAATGTTGGAAAAGCACTCCCAATAAAATCAGAAGTGCTTAGTTTTTATAGAAATAATTTTAGAACTATATCATCTACTATCTCTTACAACTTAATAACAGAATTAGCACCGTTACCTGAATTCCGGACTTCGTTTTTACAGCAAATCTTTCTGCACCATCCAGGCC
>MWYU01000528.1 GCA_002050375.1 Chitinophagales bacterium 62-2 | reverse complement strand
GGCGCACTAAGGCCGTTATCAATAATTAAACTTGAATTCTCGATAACCCGTGCTTCATCCCAGCAATTTTCGTTGATGAAAGACTGTGCAAGCTGGCTTCCGCCTTCAACCAAAATACTTATAAGTTTTAGTTTGTAGCAGCAACTTAATACCTGCTTGACGAGCGATTGATCTTTGCTTAATTTAATGTATACCAGGTTATCATGTTCCTCGTTCTTTATCGCATTAAAGATTATGGTTGACTGTTGCTGATCATAAACTTTTAAAGATAGAGGCAGGCGAAGGTTCATATCTGCGACTAGCCTTACAGGATTTCTGCCCACCCAATGCCGGTTGTTTAAAGCAGGATCATCTTGCAAGGCAGTATTTGTTCCAACCATGATAGCAGCCTCTTCAGTTCGCCATTTATGTACCAGCCTGTTCGAAATTTCGTTACTAATAAACTCTCTCGAAAAATCTGCATTCGCTATCCGTTGGTTTTTACTTTGTGCCCATTTTAAAATAATATATGGACTTTGTTTGGTGTGAAAAGTAAGGAACCTTTTGTTCAGTTCTTTACACTCTGCTTCTAAAACATTCGTCACTACCTCAATTCCGGAGTGCTGTAATTTTTCTATGCCTTTTCCATTTACCTCGTTGAAAGGGTCGCGGCAGCCAACTATAACTTTAGGAATTGACTTGCTAATAATCAGATCAGCGCAAGGAGGTGTTTTACCGAAATGTGCGCAAGGCTCCAATGATACATATAATGTTGCCTCTGCAATTAAAGGTTCATCGGCTTGGCTTACACTTGCTATGCAATTGACCTCTGCATGTGCTTCTCCATGTTTTTGGTGATATCCTTCACCTATTATTTTGTCGTTACAAACTAATACCGCTCCCACCATTGGGTTAGGCGATACATTACCCACTCCTAATTGTGCAAGTTGTATGCACCGGTGCATATATTGTTCGTGTATGTGCATTTTTTCAATTACCGATCACTTAATCACCCTATTACCCTAATAACTTATTGGCTCAATCACTTATTGACTCTTGTGATGGCTTCAAAAGTAATTTAAAAAAACAGTAGCATTGCAGATGACCATTCAGCTATCATACAGGCAACTATTAGCGCAGTTGTATGAAATCTATGATAGCCGCGAGGCTGCTAACATTGCTGATTGGGTGATAGAGCATGTAACAGGTCAGCGAAAAATTGAACGGATTGTTTATAAAGATTTACCTGTTTCCGCACAACAACAACAAACATTACAAAGCATAACAATTGAACTATTGCAGCATAAACCCGTACAATATGTTTTAAAGGAAGCATGGTTTTGCAATATGAAATTGTACGTGAATGAAAATGTACTGATACCAAGACCTGAAACAGAAGAACTGGTTGAGTGGGTTGGAGAAGAAGTTTCAGGTTTCAGGTTACAGGTTTCAGATGATAGAAATGTGAGCGTACTCGATATTGGAACAGGAAGCGGGTGTATAGCTATTACGTTGAAGAAGAAAACCAGGAATACTGACATTTATGCGATAGATATTTCAACAGAGGCGCTTAAAGTGGCACAACAGAATGCAGCACAACAAAACCTGGAAATAAATTATTTACAGTGCGACTTTTTAGATAAAAGCAAGCTGGAACAGTTACCTGTATTTGATATTATTGTAAGTAATCCGCCTTATATTCAGAAAAGCGAAGAACAGACAATGGCACCTAATGTATTAAAATATGAACCTTATATAGCATTGTTTGTACCTGATGAAGATGCTTTAAAATTTTATAAGGCAATTGCCGATTTCGCTGAAACACATCTACAGTTGGAAGGAGCTATTTTTGTTGAAATTAATGAAGCACTCGGCCAGCAGGTAACTAATGTTTTTAAAGACAGTGGTTTTAAAAATGTAGTCCTAAAAAAAGACCGTCAAGGTAAAGACCGGATGATAAAAGCATCTCGTTAATACGCTCCGATACTATTAGAAGAAAACGTCCATCTCCCATGCAGGGAGAGGTTAGGTGACGCGTTAATTAGCACCATTATTATCTACTGCCATTACAGGTGTTGCTCCTAATTTTTTTATAACCTGCATCACCTTAATTGCCGTACCTAAATGTGCAGTACTGTCTCCATTAATAACTACTGAAGGTTTATCCGTTTCTTTAGCTAAAAAAGTTTTCAATTCATTTTCTAACTGATCAATGCCAATCTTCTTTTGCCCTAAGTATAAATTCTGATCCTTGTCCACGGTAACAACAACAGTTTGCTTTGATTTAGCATCACTCTTTGCTTTGGGGTTACTAACTTTTATAACATTAGGATTAGCCAATGTAGACACAATAAGAAAGAATAGTAAGAGGATAAATAATATATCGTTCAAGGCACCTGTATGCACTTCGGCGTGATGTCTTAATTTACTGCGAATGTTCATTGCTTAGTTGTAAGTTTTATGTTATAAGTGCAGGTGAGTTATAGGTCGTATGTTCTAAGTAATAAGTTTGGGATTATGATTTTTATAAATTATAAGTTTTATTGATTACCACTTTCATTTAATACTTACAACTGAAAACTTACGACTTAAAACTTACCACTTAAAACTTCTTACCTCGTCGGTTCCTGCAATACATCAATAAATTCCGAACTCGCAGCTTCCATTTTATTAGCTGTCTTATCTATTTGCGTGGTTAAAAAATTATGGCCTACATAAGCGATCAAACCAATTATCAACCCGGTTGCAGAAGTAACCATCTTTGTATAAATACCGCCGGCAATCGTGTTTAAAGTATATTCCCCTGTACTGGCTATTCCGTAAAATAGTTGCACCATACCTATAATCGTTCCAAGGAAACCAAACATAGGGGCAATACCCGCAATCAGCGAAAGTATATTAAGGTTGCGTTCCATTTTATACATCTCAAGTTTACCTACATTTTCCATGCTTTTTTCGATGGCATCTATAGGTTTACCTATGCGTTGAATTCCTTTATCAATCATACGGGCAACAGGATTATTGGTATTACGCGCAAGAGTTCTTGCTGCAGACACATTTCCCGTCATAATATTATCGCGTATCATGCTCATAAAGTTACCCTCTATCTTACTTGCTTTTTGTATGGCAAGAAACCTTTCAAAAAAAACGAATATTGCAATTACCAATAAAAGATAAAGCGGGTACATAATAAACCCACCCTTGTCTAATAACCCCCATAGTGAAATTGTTTGAGGCGCTATGGGTTGCGACGCTAACGTATTATTTACTGTATCGGTTAGTTGCTGCGTATTTGCCTGCAGAAATATCCACATCATTATTAGGTATAGTTTTTAAAGGTGCGAATGTAGTTAAACAAACATAGTTGCGTTTGCAGGATTTATAAACATGCCTTTACAACTTGAACGAATGTAGGAGGTTTACATTAACACTTCCTGCTGGTTAGCTGTTAAATTTTTGCTGTAATACTACTCTTTGCAGTTGGAGGCATCCTTAGAGAATGTCATTTGTTTTTTTATCTTACAACAAGTATTTAAGACAGCGCAATTTTACTTGCTTAAGACATCGTTGATTTTTATTCTTTTTTATCTAAATATCTGATATCGATATGAGACGGGGGAAGGCTCATCTGATTAATTTGCTTGCTAACAGGCATAACCGCCTTTATATTTCTTTAGTTTTTGCTTTGTTAGTTTTTATACTAACCCAAAACAATTCTTCAGGAGTTGTTTCTTTTATGCTTACCTGGAGTACATTTTGCGTTTCTCACCTAATTCTTTCATGGACAATTATTCTATCATTTCATCCGAGAAAAGTGAAAGCAATTGCAGATAAGGAAGACTCAAGCGGGGCCTTTATTTTTCTATTTGTTGTTCTTGCTGCCTTTATAAGCCTTTTTGCAGTTATTATACTTTTACAAACTGTTCCATCCGAATCGAAACGGGGACTTAGCTTACATCTAATTCTTTCCCTTACATCCGTTTTTTGTTCATGGTTACTAATTCATACATTATTCATATTAAGGTATGCCCATCTGTATTATAAAGCTGATAGTAGAAGCAATTATAACATTGACGTAAAGAATTCGGGATTGGATTTTCCAAACGAAAAGGAACCGGATTATATGGATTTTGCTTATTTCTCTTTCGTACTTGGAATGACTTTCCAGGTTTCTGATGTTCAAATAACATCAAAGAATGTACGCCGTCTGGCTCTTCTTCATAGCCTTATTTCTTTTATTTACAATACGGTGATAGTGGCTTTAAGCATCAACATTCTTTCAGGAATTATTTCCAAATAACAAATGGTGAGTTAGCTTAAAAACAAATTCAAAAGATTGTATTCTTACCTTTTGTGGTATCGAAATACTAATGCACTTATTTGCTACCAATTAAGATTTAAGGAGAATTATTCTTTATCGGTGCTCTGTTTCACCATCCCCATAATTTGCTGCATTGTTCTTTCCATACCAACGGGGCTGCCATCTAAAAACATTACAT
>MWYU01000712.1 GCA_002050375.1 Chitinophagales bacterium 62-2 | reverse complement strand
TCCTGGCGGTGGTGGTCTTTAATTTTTGCAATAGGCTAATTCATTTTACTTAGGAGGCAAGCTTGAAAAAGATGCCTCTTTTTTTATTTCTTTTGATGGCCTAAGTATTTCATAGCGCTCATCCGAACTCAATTTTTCAGCATTAATTTTTTTACAAAAACTACTTAGGGTTAATAAACCATTTCATTGCTGTCATCCCAATTTCTTCCGGAATGATATGTGGCCCTTCAAATTCATTGTATAATACATCGTAGCCTTGCTTTTGTAACCTGGGGACGATCTTTCTGCTACAGGGATTTATGGGCAGAACGGTATCCTGTGTTCCATGAGATATGAAAATTTCTGGCTTTCCAAACGCTTGAGGGGAATAGAAAAACCCGGGTGAAAAAGCAATGATGTGTGTAAAGAGATCGCCATTTATTAAACCTAATGAAAGCGCATAAGAAGCTCCATCAGAAAAACCTCCTATCGCAACTTGTGATGCATCTATTGCGAACCTTCCAAATACATTATTGAGGACATGATCAATAAAAGCCACATCCGGCCCAAAGTGATCAGAGCTAATTATATCCCAACTACCATAAGTTGAAACAGGAGCAAGAATTATAAGATTGTTTGCATCTGCCAGCCAGCGAAGCAACGACAGGCCGTGCTCTGCATCACCTCCCGCACCATGTAACATTACAGCTAATGGAGCAGGAACATTTTTAGAATATCCCACAGGAACATATACTAAAGCATGCCTTTTTTGGTTAATTTCGAGAACATGTACGCCTGAAGAAAAAGAGGTTTCATCTGCTAATAATTTACCCGGCCTTGCTGCAAACCGTCCTCTCTTAAATGCTTCTGTATCTAATCCCATATGAACTTTCTTGTGTAATCTATTGTCCGCGCTTCGTAGAAGAAGTTTAGGTATTTCAACAATCAAAAACCGTTCTTCTTAATTGTCAACCTAACGTTGATGATATCAGGACATGATGCCGCCAGACCTTATTTGAAGTCAACATATCTTTCAACAACAAACCGTTGCGCGATTACTTTAACCGCTTTTTAAAAAAATGAAGGCTTAATTATTTATAAAGTAGCCATCATGCAGAGCGATGCAGGAAATAATACCGGTAATGCAAAAAAGAGTATCTCTTCTACCCGGGCTTCTTTTGCAAGATTTATTTTAAACGATAACAAAAAATATTTGTTGTCAGCTATTGCTATTGGAGTTGTGTATTTTTTAGTGCTTAGAAGTCTGTATCCTGTACCGAGTTTTTATTCCGATTCTTTTACGTGGATTGGGGCAGCTAAAAATAATCAACCCGTTACTTTCAGGCCTATAGGTTATAGTAAACTTGTTCAGTTTTTTAAACATTTTTCAATCTCTGATCTTGCATTAACTGCAGCCCAATACTTTAGCAACCTTATTGCCAATTTAATTTTATTTTTTACCTGTATTTACTTCTTCGCTTACAACAGGGTAAGTAAAAACCTGCTCTTTGCTCTGCTTATACTGAATCCTTTTTACCTGTTCTATAGTAACTATGTATCGGCTGATGCTTTCTTTTTTAGCTTTACAATTGCCTTTTTTACTTTACTTATATGGATCCTGTATAAGCCTTCAAGGTACGTGATTGTTATGCAATTAGCCATACTCGCACTTTTATTTCAGCTACGTTATAACGCAATAATTTTTCCGGCAATTAGCTCTCTCGCGTTAGTTATTTCTAAACAGGTATGGTGGAAAAAAGCGGTTTACATATTTTCCAGTTTCCTGCTGATTGCATTATTAATGTTGTCTACTCTAAGGGCAACGGAACGCTATACAGGCACAAAAATTTTCTCAGCCTTTAGTGGGTGGCAAATGGCTAATAATGCAATGCACATTTTACGGTATGAAAAATTGGATACATCAACAATAGCTGATAAACAAACAAAAGAATTTTTGCTATATGCACTACCTTTTTTTGATACTGCTTCTTTCATTCCTGCTGATGCGAGTGCGTGGTATATGTGGCATGAGTATAGCCCTTTAAAAAAGTACGTGAGTGTTTTTGCCAAAAAGAAAGTCGGTTACTTTAGAACATGGAATACGTTAGGGCCTGTTTACTCAAAATTTGGGAGAACCATTATCTTGAAAAAACCTTTTAGTTATTTAAAGCATTTTGCAATACCTAATTCTAAAGCCTACTTTTTTCCATCACTTGAAGTTTATGAAGATTATATGGAAGGCAATGATACGATAGGAGGTGTAGCTCAGGAATATTATCAGTATAAAACCAATAAAACACCCCAACATTATCCACTCTTGTACACCATTGTTTTTAATCCATGGAAATATGGATTTACTATAACGAATGCCTTATTTATTGTATTTACTTTTTGGTATCTCTTAAGTAAAAATTACAAGTGCCGGCCGCGTTTATTTAATTATACATTATCATGCTTTAGCACGCTATACTTAGCGAATTTCTTTTTTGTTGTATTGCTTGCTCCCTCAGTTTTGCGGTACCACATTTTTATACTTACGCTTTCATTTCCTGTAACGATATATATGATGCAGCAATTGAAAATTAAAAAGTTACCTATATAATTCTAATGCATTTATGCACCTTCAAGCCCTGATCTAACAAAAGCGTTATTTATTAAATTGAAAAAATGAAATTTATCAAATTCGCCAGGATCTTTTTCGTAGGGTGCTTAGTTGCGCCGGTAGTTTTATTCTTGTGTTCAAAAGACGATGATGAGAACAATCTAAATTCAACGGACCAGACCTTTCTAAGCAGGGTTCTATAAGTAATACAGCAGAAATTCAGGCTTGGCAGTTAGCTGTAATAAAAGGCAATAGTGCAGGGTAAAGAACTATGGACAGATGATGGTTACTTTGAAAAAGTTATAATAAGCCCGCTGGTGGAACAGTTTTTTATGTATATCGTATTGAAAAAATTATCTTATTGATTTCTAAACTAAAAAGAATTTTATGAAAAAGTTTAATATCTGTCTGTCCCGATTATTAGTAGCAACTACAATGTTTGCGGCAGTAGCCTGTAATTCGGGAAGTTCTACTGAAAGTACTGATAGTACTAATAACAGTACCTCGTCTGCATCGGGGACCACTATGGGTGACTCCGCTTCTACTATGGCACCCGGTAATACTAATGATACAAGTACAGCAATGACAGCTAATGATTTTATAAGTAAAAACATTACAGACAATGCTATGGAAATGCAGGTTATAAAAATGGGGCTCGATAAAGGAACTAGTGCAAGCGTAAAGAAAGCTGCTGCACAAATGATGACAGACCATACTCAAATGGCAAGTGACCTTAAAACTCTTGCTGCTAAAAAGCAGGTTACCGTTCCTGCTGCAAGTACAGAAATGTCTGGAATGTCGTCTATGTCAGGAGCATCGGGTAAAGAATTTGACCAGGCCTGGGCAAGCGAAATGCTTACCATGCACGATGCTAAAATTAGCGAACTGCAAAACGTTTTAAGCCAAACACAAGATGCTGAAATAAAAGCACTGGCATCAAAGGCTTTGCCTAAAATTAAGATGCATCGGGATATGCTTTCTAAGATAAGTGCAAGTACCGGAAGCACACAAGCACAATAGCAAATTAACAGGTAACTTAAAATACAAAAAGCGGCTTTGCCGCTTTTTGTATTTTAATGCCTCTCAAAAAAATCACGTTGTAACACAAGCGAACATAAAGTAATTAAAAATTTATACGTTCTAATTTCCCTCCTTTAATAAGTTATCCTGAAAGTAATATTATGCATCGCTTATTACCGGGGTTAATGTTTGCAGCTTTATGGGCATCAGCATCTGTTGCTACCAAGTTTGGAGTGGCAGTTGCAGATCCGCTGATATTAGCAAACGTTCGCTTCTTTATTGCCGGCGTAACAATGCTACTTTTTGCCTATGCTATAAGCCGCCGTAAACATCGAATACCACACGGAAAAGAGTGGAGGCACTTATTTATTTTCTCCCTTTTAAATACTACTGTTTATTTAGGCGCATACGTTATAGCTTTAAAATATGTTTCTGCCGGTATAGGCAGTCTTGCAGTGGCAATCAGTCCGTTGCTTATTATGGTAATGTCCGCTCTTTGGCTTAAAAGAAAATTGCGATGGTTTGAGGTAGCAGGACTCATTCTTGGGTTAACAGGAGTAGTGATAGCAAGTTATCCTTTACTACAAAATAGCCACGCAACAGTACAAGGATTATTAATACTGCTTGCCGGCCTACTGTCAGTATCTGTAGCTACAATTTATTATGCAGGCATACAGTGGAAAATGGAAAATATTGTAATAAACGGGTGGCAGGTATTGATCGGTGGAATATTATTGCTTCCCTTTACATTACTAACAGCAGATTTCAATACAACTAATTTCAATTATCAATTTTGGGGGGCAGTCTTTTGGCTTGTAGTTCCGGTTTCTATAGCGGCATTACAGCTATGGTTCTTTCTTGTTAAACAAGATGCTGTAAGGGCATCGTTATGGTTGTTTCTTTGTCCTGTTTTTGGTTTTGTATATGCTGCAACTTTGTTAGATGAACCTATTACAGGACTCACATATTTAGGTACCTCATTAGTAATTAGCGGCCTATACCTTGCACAACGGGAGAAAATAAAAAGCAATATTCATTAACGGTAAATAACCCTGCTGCTTCTAATAGGCCTAATAATTAAATCGGTATTTTAAGCTGTGCATCTAATAATAGAAGCCTGGCTGCAGGGTCGCTCTTTTCGACAGATTTCAACTAATAAGCCTACTTCATTATTTAGTTAATCTATAAATGAACAACGCAGCACGCTGGATTAACTTTGGAAATTGGACAAGATCAATTGTTTCGCCAGGTGCATGAGCGCCTTTTCCACTTACGCCTAATCCATCGAGGCAATCTATATATTTAGCGATATAAGAAATATCTCCTGCACCCCTGCTTCCCGGGTTTCCTGCTTTAACCGGCCCAAAACCAAGATCAATATTTACTTTACTTAATACTTCACGCAAACGGTTATTACCCTCGGTTGGTTCCATGCCAGGAATATTATCAGTAAATGCGATTTCAGCACTTGTACCAGCTAAATTATTCGTTGTGGCAATAGTTCTCATTTTTGCCCGCGCAGCTTCTTTTTGCTTGTCGGTTAAAAAACGAAGATCGCCCTGAACAATTGCAGAAGGGGATATAATATTTGTTTTGCCTGAAACATCTGCACGGATATTAGCAGAGTCATACAAAACTTCGGAACCTCCTATAAAAATACCGGGATTAAAAGTGAGATACTGCTCTTTACTTAATTCCTCTCTAAACGTATTTACTATTCTTGCCGCCTCGTAAATAGCTCCGTAGCCGTTGCTAAATATGCCTCCACTATGGGCTTGTTTGCCAGATACCTTTAACTTCCAACCGCTTGCACCGCGACGCGCAGTTGCTACAGTATTAAGTCCTTGCGCACCTTCAAAAGCTAAAGCAACATCACACTGCTTTGCTCTTTCAACGAAATCGGCACGGCTCACATAGATGGGTACACCCGTTTTTTCTTCATCACCTGTAAAGTACGCAGTTATCGAAACATCCTTTAATAATCCCGCACTTTCCAATGCCTTTAACGCTCCTAAGATAACAAGGTCGCCGCCCTTCATGTCATTAACACCCTGACCGGTTGCTGTGCTGTCGTTTAATTTTGTATAAGGATTAGCAGGCATATCGGGTTCAAACACAGTATCAAGATGACCTATCAAAAATAACTTCTTCCCTTTGTTTCCTTTTTTAAAAGCAACCAAATGACCTGCACGTTTAAGAGAATCAGGTAAGCTTATCCACGTTGTTTCAAATCCTATATTCTCAAATTGCTTTCCCAGCACATCTCCAACTTTTTTTACCCCTTCAACATTTAAAGTACCGCTGTTTATATTAACCAGTTCCTCAAGTAATTGAAGTGTTTGTGGCATTCCCTTTTCAACGTTATCAACTATCCTTTTTTCTTCGGGAGTAAGTTTTTGCCCATATGATTGGCTATAGAGAGTTGTGAACAATAACAAAAAAAATATCAGCTTTCCCATTTGGTTGATAATAATAAGAATTGAAAAGTATGATTTTAAATGTAAAGCCGCGGGTTACTACAAGTAATATTTTTACAGATTGTTTGTAATAATAAGAGCAGCGTTTTTTTGACGCTGCTCTTACTATATTCTAATTTATATGCTAAGATTACTTCACTAAAATACTTGCAATTTTATTTAGGCCTTCTCCGCTTACCTGTAATATGTATTGACCCGGAAGTGGCTTATTGTTTACATTTAATCTATAATCGCTCTGGCTAATCCCTGTTTGAATTATTTCTCTGTGTACCAGCTTTCCTGACATATCGCTAACGGTAACCGATATCTGCTTGCCTGAGTAATTGTTTAATCGTATGCCAAAATCTTTAATAATAGGATTTGGAAAAACCATTAAAGTTGCACCTGGCAAGTTTCTAAAATTAGCTGTTCTTATACCGTGATTTGTATTTCTTCCATCCATATTGTATTGTACCAAACGATAATAGTTTGTTCCTTCTAACGGACTGTTATCATATACAAAATATTGGTGGGCAGCAGAAGATGTTCCATTTCCTTTTACAGTTGCAAAAGGGGTAAAATTAATACCATCGGCAGAGCGTTCTACCACGAAACGGTCATTACCCTGTTCAGCAGTTGTTGACCATTCAATTTTGGCTTTATTATTTTCAGGTTTAACAGCAAAGTTGGCAAGAACTATAGGTAAAGTACCAGTTGCCGTTACGGTGAAAGTTGATTTAGCGAACACAGAACCCATAAAGCTGTTATCTATCGCCTGTACTCCCCAACGATAAGTTCCTGCTGGCAGGTTCTTTACTACCCAGCCTTTATTAAGCTGCACATTTCCCAATCGTTGAATACCCAGTTTCCCTGTGGCAGTATCCGCGATTGGATAGTACATCCACATGCCGGTAGTAACATTAACCAGGAACAAATTGTATGAAAGAGCATTTGCAGGAGTTGTTGCATCAGTTGCAGCATTCCAGGTAAAGGTAACTGCCGCCTGAGAACCGGAGGCAACTAAACCAGTAGGTGCTGTTGGAGCTACATTGACAACCGTAGCAGGATTTCGAACGATTAAAGTAACATTAGCATTGAGCGCACTGCCGGCACCGCTAAAGTTATTTCCTGAAAAACCGGTTAAAAGCAGATCAAGGTCAGTGTCTCCATCAATATCTGCTACTTCAATAGAGCTTTCTGATACGCCTGGCAAAGTTGCATTATTGGCCATAGGGGTAAAAGTTCCGGCGTTGTTTAAAAAGATGGCGGTTGCCTGTGTTGGTGTTACTGCAGTTTCACTGAAGCCTGTTACTATAATATCTAAATCTCCGTCGTTATCCCAATCTGCAAAGCGGCCACCATCACCCGTGCTTAGTTGTCTATATGGTTGAAAGGTAGTAACCTCTGTAAAAGTAGTTCCTGCATTGTTGCGATAAAGACGGTAAATATTATTTGAGGCTTCGCCTGAAGCACCTCCATCTCCATTCAATAACAAATCCAAAAATCCATCACCATTATAATCGCCCCACACGGCAGAACCATATCCTTTTTCAATGATATTGAGATTTCTTACCGTAAAAGCTCCTGAGCCATTATTTACAAACATCCTTGCAAAACGAGTTTTGAGGATTGTGTCATAGGCATTTACAAAAAGATCCAAGTCTCTATCGTTGTCAAAATCTACAACGGTAACATCCGGGTCAATAAATGCGTTTGCTGCAAATTGAGTTGAATCTATAGTAAAGCCGCCAGCCCTATTATTAAATAAAATCTTTGGCTTACCTGCCCCTATATTAATATTACCAAATGCATAAATGTCGGTATAGCCATCGTTGTTCAGGTCGGCAAAACCTGCACTGGGGGCTATCTGGGGAAGCGGGATAGTTGTAGCCCTTGTAAAGTTTCCAGCCCCGTCTGATGTGTAAACGCTATCAAAAGCAGCGCCTGAGGCTGTAAAGCCAGACAATATTACGTCTATTATACCGTCCTGGTTTATATCATTCCAATCAATGGTAGCACGTGTAACAGGTGTAAAGGGAGAGGTAGCCGCTGTAAAAGTGCCGGTTCCATTATTTTTGAATACACGTAAATTACGGGCATTGCCATCTTCACCCGTTACAACAATATCCAAATCACCGTCTCTATCAATATCGACAACGGAGATATCTGCATGTTGAACAGGCACATTAAGATTGGTAACAGTAAATTGCGAAAAAGCGGGACAGGCGCATATTAGGCCTGCTCCCAAAAAGAGAAGTAAACTTTTTTTCATAATGGCATTTTTTTAAATGGGGTTAAAAATTTTCCTTGCTTAAGTAAGAAGTTGCTAAGCATCGTTCTTTCTCAAATATAATAATTATCATAATTTTAACGTTTCTTTTTTCTACTTTTTCTAATAATAATAAAGAAGTTTTATTTATTCGCCTTCCTACATGAGTTTAAGAATACCAGATATTAGAATAACGTGGAATATGGGGAATTGATGGTTACCAGATATGTACCCGTGTGCTGTCTGCCTTGTACATTTTATTTCCCGGCTTTATATTAAAGGCTTCATAAAATTCAGGTATATTGACCATAGGGCCATTTACCCTTTCTTTTGCCGGTGCATGCACATCTGTTATCACCTGGTTAGCTAATCTTTCTTTACGCACTTTATACATCCACCCATAAGCATAGCCAAGAAAGTAACGTTGCAATGGTGTTAGTCCGCCAATTTTCTTACCGTTTTTAAAGGCATCCATTTCTTTAAAGGCATCTAATCCTATAAGGAGCCCACCGAGGTCGGCGATGTTCTCACCCTGGGTAGCATCGCCATTTATATGCAGTGTGTCAACAGGATTAAATTCGTTGAATTGTTTGATAATGTATTTTGCCCTTTCTTTAAATTGCGTAGCATCACTTGCCTGCCACCAATCGCGCAAATTTCCTTTTTCATCATATTGCCTTCCCTGGTCGTCGAACCCATGTGTTATTTCATGTCCAATGGTAGAAGCGCCAGCATATCCATACACGAATGCATCATCTAAATCTTCATCCTTCATACCGGGAACAGCAAAAATACCAGCCGGCAGTACAATCTCGTTGTTGCTTGGGTTATAATAGGCATTATAAGTTTGTGGAGACATTTGCCACTCATCCCTGTCAACAGGCTTGCCTAATTTATTTACCATGTAGTTATGCCACCATTCGTTTGCCCTTTGCATATTAAGTACAAAAGGCCCGCGATTAATTTTCAATGCGCTAAAGTCTTTCCACTTATCAGGATACCCTACTTTCTTGGTTATCTTATTTAATTTACTGTATGCCTTCTGTTTAGTGCTGTCACTCATCCACGTAAGTTTCTTAATCCTCTCTTTATAAGCATCCCTAATGTTTTCGACCAGATCTGTATAACGCTTTTTCGCATTTTCATTAAAATATTCCTTTACAAACAATTGACCTAATGCTTCGCCCATAGCATCTTCTTCTGCATCCATTACCCTTTTCCACCTTGGCCGGGGAGCAGTGGCTCCACTAAGACTTTTACGATATTCAAAATAGTTGCCAAAGGTCTTTTTATCAAGATAAGGAGCATTACTACTGATTAGATGAAAGCGCAAATAATTCTTCCAGTCCTCAATAGTAGTGTTCTTAAGTTCATTATTTAAAGCGGTATAAAACTCAGGCTGGCCAACAATAACTGAATCTATTTTATCCACCTTTATTTTCTTAAAATAAGATTGCCAGTTTATGTTAGATGATAGGCGGCTAAGCCCATTAACATCCATTTTATTATAATTTTTATAGGGGTCTCTTAGCGCTGCAAGTTTGCGGCTTGCCTTTGCAAGTCTTGTTTCAAGATCATACACAACCTTTGCATTTGCAGATGCAGTTAAAGTATCGTTACCCAGTTGCATAAAGGTTTTAACGAGATAAGTGTTATATGCTTTACGTACTCCCGCTGTTCTTGCATCTGTGTTGAAGTAATAATCGCGGTTAGGCATTCCCAATCCGCCCTGGCTCATTTGGTAAGCATACACCTCGCTGTTCTTATCATCCTGCGCAACATAATCGCTAAATAATACATTAACACCCTTAATATGAAAATCTGCTGCTACATTAACTATATCGTTTGTTGACCGCATATGTTCAATCTGGTCAAGGTCCGCCGCTAAAGGTTTCAATCCCTGTTGTTCTATAGATAGAGTGTCCATGCCGCTATACCAAAAGTCCCCTATTTTTTGAGATACGCCTTTACTGGATTTCTCGCCCGCCGCATCTTCATTAATTTTTCGCAGACGTATATAAATTTCCTCCTGAACCATGTTGCCTATACCCCAGCCACTTTCTTCTTCGGGTATAGGAGTATTTTTAGCCCAGTTACCAACAGCATAGTCAAAAAAGTTCTCTGCAGGGTTAATGGTTGTGTCAATGTTTTTTGCCAAAAAATCCGGTTGAGTATTTTCAGTCGAATTGTTTTTGCAGGAATGAAATAACATGACCAAAAAAAGGAGGAGAAAAAACCATTGCTTCATGACAGAGATTTTTGAGCGATGAAGATATTGCAATGCGAAGAAAGGATCTGAAATTTGAACGACTATTTTAGTTGAGTTTGAAGCGTAAATATTCATACTTTATTACAGAATTAAATAGACTATAATTATTATAACCATTGAAAATAATAAGATAACAAACATATTAAATAACAAAAGCCCTGCAGAAAGTGCAGGGCTAAAATGTTATCTTATAGCCTTATTGTAATAGAATCCGCTGTAAGAATATAACGATGAATAGTAAGCCTTATTTAAAAACTATATACAGCAGCTAACAATGCCGTAGATGTGTTTTTGGTTTTACGACCATTTCCTTTAGAAAATACGGCACTTGAAGCATTGTCGAGCCGCAACTCAGGAATAATGGTAAGTCTATCAATTTTAATATTGCCCGAAAGGGTAGTTCCAAAAATATTACTTCCCACTCCGGCAACATTCTTTTCATCATGAAAATATTCGGTACGTAAGGTTAAGCCAAAGTTGGTAGCAGGATCAACATTGAAATATAAAGCGCTTCCCCACCAGCTATCACCCGACTCAGAACCTGGCTTACGTGATTGAACTGTACCGTTGTAGCCTAAACTAAACTTATCACTTATAGCCCCTGTTAAAACCAAATCAAATTGGTTAAGTTTCATACCGGGAGAAACCCTGCCGCCCTGATAATTTAAATACGCCTTAAACTTATCGTCGCTGCTGCCTGTACTGAACTGGCCAATAACAAATTTAGATGGTGAAATAGTTGTTGTAAAATCTGTAGGATCTGCTATACCAAACATTAAAGCGCTTTTACCGCCCAATCCAATATCTGCTTTTAAACCTGTATGAAAAAACGGACCGTACGAAAACATGTACGACATACTGTAATTACGATTCAGGTATGCATCAACTAATTCGTAACCTATATGAGTTGCCCATTTACCCATCGATAATTTAAACTTATCCGAAACAGCATAGCTTAAATACAACTGTTTGATGTTAGCTAAACTTACAAAACCGTTCTTCTGGGGATTATCGTTATAAGAAAAGTCTTCCACCCTTCTTCCAAAACCTACATCAGCAACCATCGAAGCCTTTCCGATAGTATGCTCGCCCTTAACTGAAACCATTCCTAACTCAAAAGAGTTTTGGGAAGGAGTAAAACTTGTCAGATTGTTATAAAGAGGAGTTGCTGTTTTTGGAGGATCGTGAAAGTTGTACCGGTAATACACGTCAGCCGAAGCAGAAAGTTTAAATGGAGAACTTTTTGTGGAGTCCTGCGAATAAATTCCGGAAACTGCAGCCATACCTATGGCTGTTGCAAAAAATTTTTGTAACATTGTTTTGGTTTTAAATTTGAAATGAAGGGTACGGCACATAAGCTTTTGCCGAAGCTTGTATTATGCCGTACCTTTTTATTTTATTTTATCTTCGATAATTTCTTCTTTAAGTACACCGTTGGTTGGAACTAATAATGTTCCCTGCATATATTTTTCGTTGTGTTGAGAGGCGTCTAATCCAAGAAGTTCTTCTTCCGATGTTACACGCATTGGCAAGATAAAATTGATGAATTTGAATATAGCATAAGAAGCTGCGAAACTATATGCCACCACTATGCCCAAAGCTTTAACCTGGGTAAAGAAGAAAGCTGCGTTACCATAAAATAGACCGTCGTTACCGGCAGTATTAACTGCTTTGGTTGCAAATATTCCTGTTAACAACATACCTACTATACCGCCTACACCATGACAAGGAAAAACATCGAGCGTATCATCTAAAGAGGATTTTTGCTTATAATAAACAGCCACATTAGAAATGATAGCTGCCAGTACACCAATAAAAATACTTTGAGGTACAGCTACAAAACCGGCACCCGGAGTTATAGCTACCAGGCCAACGACTGCACCTATGCAAAAACCTAAAACAGAAGGTTTTTTTCCGCGCATTGCATCAAAAAACATCCATGATAAACCTGCTGCGGCGGCGGCTGTATTAGTAGAAGCAAAAGCAGAAACAGCCAGAGAATTTGCAGCGAGGGCTGAACCTGCGTTAAAACCAAACCAGCCAAACCAAAGTAAACCTGTACCTATTAAAACATAAGGAATATTAGCCGGTGGGATCTCCTTGTTATCAATGTGAGACTGCCGGCGTTTTAAAACCAAAGCACCCGCCAAAGCTGCACATCCTGCAGAAATATGAACTACTGTACCACCTGCAAAATCCAATACACCCATTTTAAATAAAAATCCCTCGGGATGCCATGTCCAATGTGCTATAGGTGCATATACCAATAAACTAAAGAGAGCGATAAATAGAATATAGGAAGTAAAACGGATTCTTTCAGCAACGGCACCGACCACCAGTCCCGGGGTAATGATGGCAAACATTAATTGAAACAATGCAAACAAACCGAGTGGAATAGTAGGGGCAAGACTCCAGGGAGCGCCGGACATTACGCCTTTAAAAAACAAAAATGTTGAAGGGTTGCCTATAACACCTCCTACGGTATCTCCGAAGCAAAGGCTAAAACCAACGACTACCCATAAAATACTTACTACTCCTGCTGCCACCACGCTTTTAATCATAGTAGAAATCACATTTTTTCTATGTACCATTCCGCCATAAAAAAATGCAAGGCCCGGAGTCATTAAAAATACGAGCGCAGTAGCTACTAAAATCCATCCAATATCTGCTGAATTGTAAACACCCTTTTTATCTTCAAATACTGAAATGGAAGGAATAAAGATAGAAGCAATTGCAACGGCTGCTAAAACTAAAAATGGAGCCATCTGCTTAATAGTAACTTTTTTCATTTCTGTAAGGGTTTGTTTTAATAGAAAACGTGTTTAAATATTAAATATTTGGCCAAGATACATGGAAAAAGTAAAAAAACTATTTAAAAAATATACATATTTTATATTATAATATTATTGAGAACCTTATAATGATTTAAAGGGTTAGTAATTAAGACATTAATAGAAAAAAAGGTTAAAATAAAAAACCCGGCTAAAATTAGCCGGGGAAGAAATAAATTTTTGTTTCGATTTTCTCATGCTAAAATATATCCATGTGCGTCTTTACTTTCAAGCAAAGAAGAACCCATTAAAAATTCATCCACTTTTCGGGCGCATTCCCGACCTTCACTTATCGCCCAAACAACAAGGCTCTGACCACGTCTTACGTCACCGGCTGCAAATATTTTTTGCATATTAGTTTGGTAAGACTTTTCGGGAGCCCGAACATTTCCCCTGTCATCTTTTTCCAAATCCAGTTCGTTTATCAGGCCTTCATGTTGCGGATGTACAAAACCCATTGCAAGTAAAACCAGCTCACATGGTATAATTTTTTCACTTCCTTCTATCTCACTAAATTGTCCCAGTCTTCCATCGGGTCCAATCTTCCACTCAAGTTCAACTACTTTTAAGGCTTTTAAGTTGCCGCTCCCGTCGCCCATAAATTCTTTGGTAGCAATAGCCCATTGTCTTTCAACCCCTTCCTCGTGTGAAGAAGTGGTTTTAAGCAACATAGGATAAGTTGGCCAAGGCATTACAGCAGTCCGATCTTCAGGAGGTTTAGGAAGTAACTCAAATTGAGTAACCGACTTTGCACCATGCCGGTTTGAAGTACCAACACAATCACTTCCTGTATCTCCCCCACCAATTACTACTACATTTTTGCCTGTAGCTGAAATATCTTCTGTATGAATGTTACTTTCAATGGCAGCATTACTTAAAGGGTCTCTGCCTGCATTACGTTTATTTTGTTGTTTTAAAAATTGCATGGCAAAGTAAATACCTTTCAAATCCCTTCCCTTTACCGGAAGATCTCTGGGGATGGTGGAACCACCGGCCAACACAACTGCATGGCTTTCGCGAAGCAAATCATTAACACTAATATTTACTCCTACGTTTGCATTGCATTTAAAATTTACACCTTCCTGGCGCATTATATCAATACGCCGGTCAACTACCCATTTTTCAAGTTTGAAATCAGGAATTCCATAGCGCAATAGACCACCAAGTGCGTCATCCCGCTCATAAATGGTAACTGTATGCCCTGCATAATTTAATTGCGCCGCGGCGGCCATTCCTGCGGGACCAGAGCCAACCACTGCCACCTTTTTACTGGTGCGAACATTTGGTTTACGAGGCTTTACAAAACCTTTATCAAAAGCTATTTCAATTATATGCTTTTCAATTTCTTCAATCGTAACTGCAGGCTGATTAATATTTAATACACAAGCACTTTCACAGGGGGCAGGACAAATTCTGCCGGTAAACTCAGGAAAGTTATTGGTTGACATCAATATATCGTAGGCATCCTTCCAGTTCCTTTTATAAATTGCATCGTTAAACTCAGGAATTATATTACCGAGCGGGCAACCGCTATGACAAAAAGGAACACCACAATCCATGCATCTGCCGGCCTGCCTGTTCAACTGATCGTCGGTGAAGCGTTTTACAAATTCATTATAATCATTTACCCGTTCTTCAACCGGCCGCTTTGCCGGAAGCTCTCTTGTAAATTCTAAAAATCCTGTTGGCTTACCCATAATGCCCCCAATCCCCAAAGGGTGTTTTAACCCTAAATCCCCTAAAGGGACTTAAGATACAATGTTTGAAAATTTTATTGCCTGTATATCCACCCTCTGTTCCCTGTTCTTTCATACTTACAGCTCATATTGCCTTTAAAAAAGAGGAACATTAAGATTAATGTTCCTGCTTTGTTGGTTTTGGTTATACGTGAGTATAACTCTTTCAGAGTTTCCCCGGAACATGGATGTTGAATAATTATTTGTTCACTTCCACCAAACCTTTCTTATTCTGTAAAACTTTCTTATAATCTGTCGGAAATACTTTTACGAAGTTCTTAAGCTGATTTTCAAAATCATCTAATACAAATTTTGCAACCCTGCTTCCGGTGTATTCAAAATGTTTTGTAACCATTTTGATTAGCCATTGTGCATCTTCCTGTTCAAGGGCATCTAATTCCACCATTTCCTTATTGCACAAAGAATGGAACTGGTTGTTTACATCATATACATACGCTATTCCGCCGCTCATTCCTGCGGCAAAGTTTCTTCCTGTATCACCAAGCACGATAACATTACCTCCAGTCATATATTCACAGCCGTGATCACCCACTCCCTCAACCACTACATTAGCGCCGGAGTTGCGAACGCTAAAACGCTCACCCGCTTTTCCGCGAATAAATGCTTCGCCTGACGTTGCACCGTAGAAAGCAACGTTCCCAATTATACTATTTTCTTCAGGTACAAATGTTGCCTGCCTCGGCGGATAGACAATAAGCCTTGCACCACTCAATCCCTTACCAAAATAATCGTTTGCATCACCTTCCAGCTCGAGCGTTAACCCTTTTGTATTGAAAGCACCAAAGCTTTGACCTGCAGTACCGGTAAATTTAAAATGAATTGTATCTTCAGGAAGGCCTTCGGCTTTATACTTCTTAGTTATTTCGTTTGAAAGTATAGTTCCAACAGTACGGTTTGTATTTCTTATACGGAAAGAAGCGGTGATCTTTTGTTGCTGCTCCAGGGCAGGTTTGGCAACTTCTAACAGTTTCCAGTCTATTGCTTCTTGTAAGAGATGGTCCTGTTCTTCCTGGTTGTATAAACCTGTGTATAAGGAAGTCGGTTCTTTATATAAAATTGGTGATAGATCAAGTTTAGAGTACTTCCAGTGATTAATATTTTCCCTTTGCTCGAGGTAATCTACCTGGCCGACCATTTCATTAATTGTTCTAAAACCAAGATCAGCCATTATTTCGCGTAGTTCCTCTGTAATAAATCTAAAGAAGTTAACTACGTGATCAGGATCGCCGGTGAAGCGCTTACGCAATTCAGGATCCTGAGTAGCTACCCCCACAGGACATGTATTTAAATGGCACTTACGCATCATTATACAACCTTCAACAATGAGTGCAGCCGTTGCCACTCCCCATTCTTCTGCGCCTAATAAGGTTGCAATAGCAATATCAAGACCCGTTTTCATTTGCCCGTCTGCCTGCACCACTACCCGGCTTCTCAGCTTGTTTTTTACCAATGTTTGGTGTGTTTCTGCCAGCCCTAATTCCCAGGGCAAACCTGCATGTTTTATAGAGCTCATCGGCGATGCCCCTGTTCCTCCATCCTGGCCTGCAATTAATATTACATCGGCTTTTGCTTTGGCAACACCCGCAGCAATAGTTCCTACACCGGCTTTTGATACCAGCTTTACATTAATACGGGCTGCGCGGTTGGCATTCTTAAGATCATATATTAACTGCGCTAAATCTTCAATGGAATATATATCGTGATGCGGTGGCGGAGAAATTAAACCTACACCCGGCGTAGAATGACGTGTTTTACCGATCCATTCATCAACCTTAAATCCTGGTAACTGCCCGCCTTCGCCAGGTTTTGCACCCTGTGCCATTTTAATCTGAAGTTCGTCTGCTTCGGTTAAATAAAGGCTGGTAACGCCGAAACGTGCAGACGCAACCTGTTTAATAGCGCTGCGCATACTGTCGCCATTTGGCAGAGGCTGGTATCTTATTTCGTCTTCACCACCTTCGCCCGTATTACTTTTACCGCCAAGGCGGTTCATTGCAATAGCTAAGGTGGTATGGGCTTCCCACGAAATAGAACCGAAGCTCATAGCACCGGTAGCAAAACGTTTATATATATTTTGTGCACTCTCTACTTCATCTATTGAAATAGAAGGACGATTTCTTTTAAACTTAAATAAGCTTCTAAGCGTGGCTGCTTTTTCGCTTTGCTCGTTAACTGTCTTAGAATATTTTTTGAAAATATTGTAATCATTCATCTTAGTTGCGTATTGCAACAAGTGGATGGTTTGCGGATTGAATAAGTGAAATTCGCCTTTGCGCTTCCATTGATATATTCCTCCAACGGGTAACCTGTCCACCGGCACTTCTTTTTTACTAAAGGCTAAAAAATGTTTGGATAATGTTTCCCTTGCAATCTCGTCGAGCCCCATTCCTTCAATACGGGAAGTTGCGCCGGTAAAATATTTATTAACCAAATCTTTATTTAAACCAATGATCTCAAAAATTTGAGCTCCCATATAAGATTGCAAAGTGGAGATCCCCATTTTCGAGAAAACTTTTAGCAAGCCCTCATTAACAGCTTTTATATAATTCTTTTTAAGCTTATCGGCATCTGCTGCAGCATCTATTATTCCGTTTTGCTGCATATCGCGTATAGAAGACAAAGCGAGGTACGGGTTTATAGCAGTAGCGCCAAACGAAAGCAGACAGGCAAAATGATGAACTTCCCAAACATCTCCCGCTTCTACCACAATACCTACCTGCCCACGCATACCTTTACGAATAAGATGATGATGAACTGCAGAAGTAAAAAGCAGAGAAGGTATGGGCGCATGATCTGAATCTATTGCGCGGTCTGTTAATATCAAAACCTCGAAGCCATCGTTAACAGCATCTTCTGCATAGCGGCAAAGACGTTCAATACCTCTCTTTAAAGAGCCTGGCTTGTTATCGGCCATAAAATAAGTCTGCAGCGTTTTAGCCTGAAATATTCCTGTATCAATACTTCTTATTTTTTCTAATTCATAGTTATTTAAAATAGGATGCTTAAGGGCAACTGTATGACAACTCAATTCATCTTCAATTAATAGATTACCATTGTTACCTGCAAAAGTTGCCAGAGACATTACCATGCGTTCGCGAATAGGATCAATCGGAGGGTTGGTAACCTGGGCAAAAAGTTGTTTGAAATAACTGCTTATGTGTTGTGGCTGGTCACTTAAAACAGCTAACGGAACATCTGTCCCCATAGAGCCTATCGGTTCCTTTCCATCTACAGCCATCGGTGCAATAATCATCTCCATATCTTCAGTTGAATAACCGAAGGCTTTATGGTATTTGAATACCTGCTCGCTTTCAAGGTGTGTAAACATTACCCTTGGTTCAGGTAATTCTTCGAGGCGTATTTTGTATTTATTAAGCCACTCGCCATAAGGCTTTTGAGAACAAATATCTTTTTTGAGCTCTTCATCGGTAATAATTCTCCCCTGTTCCATATCTACTACGAACATCTTGCCTGGCTGTAATCTTCCTTTTTCTTTTATCAATTTTGGATCGATGGGAAGAACACCTGTTTCAGAAGCCATAATTACCCGGTCATCAGTAGTTACTGAGTATCTTGAAGGACGTAAACCGTTCCGGTCTAATGTAGCGCCAATAATTTTTCCATCGGTAAAAGATATGGAAGCAGGCCCGTCCCACGGCTCCATCATGCTCGCATGAAACTCGTAGAATGCTTTCTTCACGGGATCCATTTGTTCGTTACCATCCCATGCTTCAGGTATCAGCATCATCATTACGTGTGGTAATGAACGCCCGCATAGTGTTAGTAATTCAATCAGGTTATCGAGACATGCTGAATCTGATTGCCCTTCAAAAATGATAGGTAATAGCATCTCCATCTCTTCGTTAGTGAAGTAAGAAGAAATAAAACCTTTCTGGCTGCTCTTCAGCCAGTTTAAGTTCCCCTGCAAAGTGTTTATTTCACCATTATGGGCAATGTAACGGAAGGGCTGGGCAAGTTTCCACGAAGGGAAGGTATTGGTAGCAAAACGCGAATGCACTAAGCCGAACGCACTTACTACTCTTTT
Source organism: Chitinophagales bacterium 62-2 (assembly GCA_002050375.1). Taxonomy (GTDB): domain Bacteria; phylum Bacteroidota; class Bacteroidia; order Chitinophagales; family Chitinophagaceae; genus Segetibacter. Next base: position 3,901 of record MWYU01000712.1, on the reverse strand, counting down.
ATTATTAAGATCGGGAAAGTAATGACGAACCTGGCTGCTTGTTAACTGCCCTTTATAAATAATAGTTTTATAGCTTAACGATGCAATATAAAAACCAATGGAGTCTTTCTTTACAGTATTGTTAATGGTATGTGTGGCATAATTGCGAAGTACAAATAACTTACGTTCAAAATCATCAGGATTGCTGATATGATCGGGACAAGCAATAATTACCTGCTCCATTTCGGGCTCAACACTAAGTGCGGTAGCGCCAATGCCATCAGGATTGACGGGCACCTTGCGATAAGCTAAAATTTCAAGACCTAACTTTTCTGCGGAGCGGTTAAAAATGTCCCGGCATTCTTCTCTCAACCGTATTTCTCCGGGAAAGAAAATAGAGCCAACCGCGTATTTTCCAAACTGCGGAAGATGCAGACCAAGTTTAATGCATTCATCAAAGAAAAATTCATGTGGCGTTTGAAGCATGATTCCTGCACCGTCGCCGGTATTATTTTCGCAGCCGCAGGCGCCGCGATGCTCCATGTTCTCGAGGATAGTTAAAGCGTCAGAAATCGTCTGATGACTTTTAGTTCCTTTTATGTTTGCCACGAAACCTATACCACAGGCATCACGTTCAAATTCGGGAGAATACAATCCAACATTCGTTGCCATAAAGCAATAATTAAATTTTATCTAAAGAAAAGGCAGGCAAACCGAAGATTTTCTAAGAATACTAGTTACAGCTTGAATGAAGTTACTGAAAAAATGAATTCAAGTAATAAAACAAAGAATATTTTCAACTGTGTTGAACCATTTGTCGTATTACAAGGATAATGGGTTAAACTATACTCATTGCTTTATTGTAATTGCACTAAGTGACTTTTAAATTATAACAAAAAAAGTTCTAGTAATTATTTAGAAGGAATAAGCAAAGCATAAGATATTAAAACCTACCTCTCCAATAAGCCATCCTTCTTCCATTGAACGAAAATGTTGATAGTGGAGTCTGAAAGTTTGGGACTCCGGGCAGGCATAAATCCTTTTTCATTAGGGTTCTTTCTTATGCGGATAAGCATAGAGTCTACACTAGCTTTTACAGCAGCATAAGTATTGTACGCTTTCTTCTTTCCCTCGGGCAGAATATGACAAGGGGAGCAACTGTTCATAACAATAGGCTGAATATTATTAACGTAAGTTACCTTTCTGTTTTTTCGTGAAATTGCTTTATAAGTTGAGGTACAGAATTGTAAAATAAGTGCAAATAAGACAACTAAGAACAAGCAGGTTTTTTTCATTCTTAAAAGCAATAAGTTGGTAACAAAAACATTTTGGAAAAGATAGTGTATTTGATAAAAAGGATACAGACGCTTATTCATAAGCGGGTAAAAGGTGAGCTAAATGAGGTGTATTGATTATAAAGGTTGATTTGATAGTTATCACATTCGGAAGTGCTTGAAGTGTTTTCAAGCCAGTCCTGAGTAAAATTAGTCATGTTGGATATTTTATCAACCTTGCCGATTGTAACCATCCAATTAAAATTACAAGTATCGTTTTTACGTAGCCAGTTGAAGTAACAAGTTTTCTTAAAGGATAATCTATAATATAAAGGCAGTGAATTTTTCAACTGCCTTTATATATAAATATCAAAAAGTATTAAATCAACTTTCAAAAAAACAATGTAAAACTTAATCTTGCAAAAAATGGTGTGCCGGGTGTAAAGTGAATTTCAGAAACCGATGCAGGTTCATTCTGCAACCTGCTTTCTGTATCAAATTGTGTTTCTTTCCACTTCACATCAAATAGGTTTTGAATTGCTAATCCTGCTTCCCATCTTTTCTTTGTGTAGTTGATTGCAGCATCAGTTACAAAATAACCTTTTGCTACAACAGAATTATCTTCATTAGCTGGTCTGTCATCCATAAACCGATAACGCAAGCTGCCGTTCCATCCGTATTGTTTTCGGTAAGTAAATCCACCTACACTTGTAAAGCGTGGGGCTAAGGGCAAGTAACTATCTAATTTTGGAGCATCTAATGCTCTTGGGTTGGCAAGGCTTATATCAACATCAGCAAACAGGTTTTTAATAACTTCATACCGTGCCGAGACATCAATTCCTACTCTTCTTGTTTGACCACCTGGTTCAACAATTCCTTCATCACCAACATAAATAAATTCCTGGTCAAGCCACAAGTACCAAAGGGCAGATTGCAATACTACTTTCTTACCCAATTTAAAAATACCGCCTACATCAGAACCCCATCCCGGTGGCAATACTTTTCTTCCATCCTGTTGTACCGCTACTCTCGTATCATTGCTATGAAAACCCCTGCCGTTGTAAAAGTATAACTGCACATTATTATTAACCCTCAGATTGAAATTAAGTTTAGGGCTTACAAGAGTTGAATTTGATTTTAATACCTGTGTTGCTAACCTGTCGTTGTACTTGTTTGTAAAATAATCGGCTCTTACACCCGCTGTAATATCTAAGTTTTTAGAAACAGATAATTTTTGTGCCCAATAAATTCCTGCATTCAATTCATTAATATCACCAAGCATTATTTCTTTTGTAATGATACTTCTGTTTTTGGTTCTTGTTAATTCAATGTCATTAACATCATCATACCTTACCTGAACACCTGCCTTTGTTTCTGTTTTGATGTTGCCTAATAAATAATCCCTTTGATAAGAGCCATTGTAACCCATCATGTTCCTGTTTTCACTTTGCCTTATCTGGTCGCCGTTTACGGGGTCTTCCTTAAAAAAAGTAAAGTTTGAGTACAGCCTGAATTTGTTTCTTGTATAATAAACCTGGTTACGTAAGACTGCCCCATTATTTAAATGTGTATGTAATTCTATGTTCGCATTGTAACGGGAAGTTTCGCCACCTTCTGTATTATCAATTGCACCATAAAATCCTATGCTGCCGTTTTCAACTGCCCTGTCGGGGATTTGACCCGAGGCATTCCACTTACTTGTAAAACCTGTAGCGGTTGCTGTTAGGGTGCTTTTACTACTAATACTTCCATGATACTTCAACATGCCATTAAAGCGGTTAAAGTTTTGAGGACTTTCAAAAAAACCTTTAGTAAAGGATGCTTCACCGGCAAAAAATAAACTCTGAGCCCTTTTGTCTCCTTTTGGTTTAATCAGGTTTATCCCTGTAATGCCGCGAAAGGTTCCAAATTGACCACCCTCTGCTTTTACGAAACTATTCTCCAAATAATCCTTTGTTTTAAACTCAACAAAACCTGCGGTAGTAAAGTTTCCCTTATCAGCAAAGTATGGACCTTTATTAAAGTTTATTTTTTCTATCAATTCAGGTATAACCCAATGCAAATCTGCATAACCCTGACCGTGAGCATGGCTTACCATATTAACGGGAATACCATCAACTGTTAGGTTAATGTCCGTACCGTGGTCAATATCAAAACCTCTAAGAAATATCTGTTCTGATTTACCGCCGCCGGCATGTTGCCCTATAAATAAACCCGGAACCATCCTTAAAACTTCCTGTGAATTATTGATAGGTCGCAGGTGGATATCAAGGTCGCTGATGGTTTTAAAAACACCATTATTGGCGGAAGCCAAAACCTTTACTTCTCCAAGACTTGATACCTTGGCATCAATATAAATGAGGGCTGAATTATCTTTAATGGTAAGTGTTAAAAGGTCAATTGTTTTTGGTTCAAAACCTATACGGGTAATATTCAGTTTACTAATTGATGACGGTAAATTCCTAAAACTAATAAAGCCGTTTTCATCGGCTGAAGCGTTGAAGGTTAAATCCTCACTTTGTGCAAAGGCATCCTGTACAGGTATTTTAGATACCGTATTTACAATATAAACTCCTTTAAGGGTATTTTGGGAGTAAGCACTCTGATGTATTTGTGATGATTCTGTTTGTTGTGCTGTAGAATTATAT
>MWYU01000417.1 GCA_002050375.1 Chitinophagales bacterium 62-2 | reverse complement strand
GTTCCAGATCCTGAACTCGAACCCGAACCACTTGTTCCGCTACCGGAGCCCGAACTCATCCCTGAGCCAGACCCGGTTCCGCCGGAACCTGTGTCCATATGTGTAGTATCAGATGATGTTCCACTTGTAGTTCCACCACTATTCATACTTCCATCAGAAGAACTGCTGGATGTAGAATCTGTTGTACTACTGCTTTCGCCCGAGTTACAGGCTACAGCTAATAATAAAGCGCTTCCAAAAATGATTTTCTTCATGGTTTTGTGTTTTACTTTTAATAATTATATAACAGCTTTTGAGAATGTAAGAATATGTTCAAACTTCCTGCCATGTATCTGGTTGTAGAACTATTTGCAAAAGTTGTGGAAGTCTGTTTTAATAAGCCTGCGGTCAAGATAGAGATTGAGTTACAAGCGCGTGTTTGAATCCAAAATTAATCAGGTATGAAAAAGGCATTTAAGAAACGCATCAAATTTTTCCAGAACATTTCTTTTTGAAAAAGTTGTTGGTTCAAAAGTGTCGAAATTGTTACCGCAGGTCTTTGGAGGTTGTATATTAAAAACGGAATATAACATCTGGTATATTTTTTATTGCTCTTTTCAGTTAAAATAATATTTATGGGAAAAGACAAATCAGAAAAAACAACCTTGGGAAAAGACAGAGATGGTACATTTCATCCGGGAAAGGGAAAACCTTCAGGAATAAATAAAGAAGAAGGTTTGGGAATACAGGCAACGCCGCCAGAGAAAATGGATGAATATCTTGAGATTTCCGATAAGTATACAGCAGGAGAAGATGAATTAGCTGAACACGTTCCTTTAAGACATAGAAACAGGAATACTTCTAAAGGTGAAGACACTTATAAAGCAAAGGAAAACAAGGAAGAAAGCAATAAAAGTAATAATCAAACTTTTACCGAAGAACGTGCAAGAACCGAACCTGAAGAACTGCCGGAGGTTCTTACAAAAGAAACATTTGCAGAATTAGCAAACTATAAGGCTGATCTGACAGTGTCGCTTTTCATTCCAACCCATTGGGCAGGCGTAGAGGTTAATGAACATTATGATCCTATCGCTTTTAAAAATGCCTTGCAACAAGTTGCTGCAAAACTTAAAGACAAAGGATATGATCAGACATTGATCGAACCTTTATTAAAGCCAGGCTTTGATTTAATTCGTGATGATTCATTCTGGTTAAGGTTATCGCCGGGATTAGCTGTATTTATAGCTGACGGATATTTTAAGTACATAAAAATGCCGGTTGCACCAACAGAAGAGTTAGTAATTGAACCGACTTTTTTTGTAACTCCTCTAATACCCTTAATGACAAGTAAGGAGTATTTCTATGTTTTAGCGATAAGTAAGCAATCGGCGAAGCTATTTAAGGCTGACTCCTACGGTATGGAATATGTTCCCGTTGAACTGCCACAAAGCATTGACGAGGTGAAAAGAATTTCCGGGCTTGATGCTACAACGTTCAGATCAGGAAGTTCTGGTAAAAGAGCTCCGACAGCGTCGCAGGAAGGAGCTTATCATGGTATAGGCGGCGGAAACCCCGACGATAAAGATAATATAGCTACTTACTTCGAAGCTGTAGATGATATTCTGTTTAAAGAAATTTTCAACAAGGAAAATGTACCGCTGGTACTTGCAGGAGTTGAATACCTGATACCCATTTATAAACAGTGCTGCGATTATCATAACGTTTGGCCCGAAGCGCTTACTGGAAACCGTGACCGGCAGGAAACGGGCGCATTATACCAGGAAGCTAAGGAGTTGATGAAATCTTATTTTAATCAGAGGCTTACAAAAGCGCTCGAACTTTATGCTAACAAGTCGGCTTCGCAGCTTACTTCTTCCATAGCTGCTGATGTAATTCCTGCTGCTTACTATAGCCAGGTATCTCACTTATTTGTTTGCAAAGGCGAACATATTTGGGGAACCTTTGATGAGATGGCCAATGAACTTAAGTTTCATGATACACCAGATGAAGATGGCGAAGACTTATTAGATAATGCGGTGGTTAAAGCTCTTGCAACAGGGGCAGAAGTTTTTTTACTTGATAAGAATGAAATGCCTGCTGAAACACAAGTTGCAGCATTGATGAGGTATTAGATTTGGCAGTTATAAGTTGAGTTGAAGAAACGAATAAAGCAGCATCACGCTGCTTTATTCGTTTTGAGTTTTTCATCATGTTATCTATCTTCGGCGAGATTTAAACAGTGCAATTAGCAAAAGAAAACGAGGGTAAACAAGAAAACATGATAAAGCACATTTGGCTTGTTGCAATATTTTCGATTAAAGCTCTGTCGGCAATTTCTCAAGAGGATAGCAGTGTCAAACAATTAGATGAAGTAGTGGTTACCGCGCAGCGCTATGCTCAAAAAATCTTCGTTGCGCCTTATAGTGTAAACAGGGTATCGAGAAATCAATTGGAACATTATTTTCCCCGCACCACACCTGAAGCACTTATGGGAGTAAATGGTGTATTTGTTCAAAAAACAAATCATGGCGGAGGTTCGCCCTTTTTAAGGGGTTTAACCGGAAATCAAACACTTATATTAATAGATGGCATTCGTTTGAATAACTCTACTTTTCGTTATGGGCCTAATCAATATTTTAATACCATTGACCCTTTTAGCATCAACGGTATCGAAGTGGTAAAAGGCTCCGGCTCTGTTCAATACGGAACAGATGCTTTGGGTGGAGTGTTACAGGTACTTACCAAAGAACCAGAGTTCCGGGATAGTGCAAATTGGTCGGGTAGGGCTTTGGGTAAGTATATGAGCGGCGATATGGAGAAAACCGTGCGGGGTGAAGCTGCTTATGCAACCCAAAATGTGGCAGCTATGGTTGGTGCCACTTACAGAAATTTTGGCGACCTTATTGGTGGAGATACGACAGGCAAACAATCACCATCAGGTTATAAAGAATTAGCCTTTGACGCAAAAGCAAAATTCAGGCTGAAAGAAAATGTGGGTTTAACAGTAGCACACCAGTTTTTTCAGCAGCAACATGTTCCCGTATATCACAAAGTAGTATTGGAAAATTTTGCTGTAAATGAATTTGAGCCGCAGCAAAGAATGCTTACTTATGCTAAACTTAATAAGGAAACGGGTAACGATTTATTTAAAGAAATAGAACTAATTGCGTCGTGGCAACAAAATATAGAAGGTCGTAACAGTATAAAAAACGGAAGTAATACTTTAAGAAAAGAAAGAGATGAAATTAATACGGTTGGCTTTACTGCAGATGTGGCTTCGCACTTGTCAGAAGTATGGAGTGCCAACTCAGGAATTGAAGTTTACACTGATAACGTAAACAGTATGAGAGAAGATATAAATATTGGGAACGGAACAAAAGTTTCTTTAAGAGGACTTTATCCTGATGCTTCCCGGTATACAAATTCCTCTGTTTACTCGTTGCATCATTTTAAATTAAATAAATGGACAATAGAAGGTGGTCTTCGTTTCAATACGTTTTCCATCCGCATTACAGATACCACTCTTGGTACAGTAAAAATCACCCCTTCTTCGTTTGTTTATAATACCGCCCTCATGTATAACTTGTCTAACCAGCATCATTTCTATGCTACCGTAAGCTCAGGTTATCGTGCGCCTAACATAGATGATATGGGAACACTTGGTATTGTTGATTTTAGGTATGAGATTCCTACCGCTTCTCTAAAGCCTGAAAAATCAATAAATGCAGAGCTTGGATATAAGCTAAGGACTAAAAAATGGAGTGGAACTGCCTCAGCTTATTATATGCACCTTAACGATTTAATTGCCAGGTTAAAAGTTGATGGGCAAATAATTGGAGGATACCAGGTGTATGCAAAAGAGAATGTAGAAGAAGCGTACATAAAAGGCTTTGAAGCAGAGGCTCATTATGAAATGACAAGCACTCTTCAATTTGCGGGCAACGTTTCTTATACCTATGGGCAGAATAAAACAAAGAATGAACCCCTTCGCCGCATTCCTCCAATATTTGGAAGGCTTGTTAGCAGTTATCTTAAGAACAAGTGGTTCTTATCAGCAGAGCTGTTATTTGCCAGCAAGCAAGACCGCCTGGCGCAAGGCGATAAAGACGACAATCGGATACCTGCAGGAGGCACACCGGGTTGGGAAGTTGTAAATATTTATGGTGGTTATAAGACTTCTTTGGTTGGTATAAATGCCGGTTTACAAAATATCTTCAATGAGGACTACCGCACACATGGATCCGGAATTAATGGTGTAGGAAGAAGCATTTGGGTATCTGTGAACTTACAGTTCTAATTCCATAATTTTTCGAAACCTAACTACTCTAATGGTATTCGTTGTGCATTATTTTCAAGCCATTGGGCGAAGGATTGCAAAGATGGATTTAATTGTCTTGAAACACTTACATCCCTAACGCTGTTTACAACTTCTTCAAAGTCGCGGTAGAACTGGAACATGTTGCCCAAATCATCAGCACCCGGAAAGCCTAAACTCCGGTAT
>MWYU01000142.1 GCA_002050375.1 Chitinophagales bacterium 62-2 | reverse complement strand
CTAAAGTTCCTGGCAATGATAATATTTGCTGTTTGATACTGAATAATGCCTGCGGTCTGAATTACAAAAAATATAATACCTAAATTAAAGAGACCTTTCGCATGATTGAAATTTATTTTTGATATACGCGGCCTGTATTTTTTGAAGGTTCTTTTGAAGAAAAATAAATTTGCCCCCACTAAAACCAATATAGGGGAAAGGCATAAAGCGATTCCTAATTTTATCAAAGATCCGTGCGTAGTTTTAACAAGTATTAAAATAAAAATTAATGAGAGAATTTGTGACGACAAACCTATTAGTGATGATTTCGCTGATTGCTGATCTGCCAGGATTAATGTTGAGATTATTCCTAATACAAAGTCCAAACAGAAATAAGTGAATACAACTATTGCCAGGGTAGAAACTTCCCCCTGCATAGTTTCAGAAATATTAAGAAGATGCGCCCAGTTTACAAATTGATTAGCTAATAAAAAAATAAGCCAAACAATAGAAAATATTATTGCAAGTATCGCATAAGTTGTACTAACATAAACCTGAGCAAGCTCATCATTGCCCATTGCTTTTGCCTCAGCAAATTTGTTGCGTAAACCTGCCGATAATCCTATATCAAAAAAACTAAACCAACCTACTATAGAACTAATTGTCAGCCAAATTCCATAACGGGATGGATTTATATAGTTGATGGTTAATGGTACAAATATTAAACTTATTGCTATACTCAACCCTTTTATAAAAAACGAAGCTATTATATTTTTCTTTGCTCTTATACTGCGGGAATGTCCCTTGTTAATAAAGCTGTCAAAAATAGTAACCGGGATTGTCAAAAAACCCATTGTTTAATAATTAAATTTTTTTTACTAACTGAACCTGCTTTTCATCAAACTAAAGGTTCTTCCAATACCATTGAACTGCTATTTTCAATCCTTCCTGTAAGGAATACTTAGGGGCATACCCTAAATTTTGCTTTGCTTTTTCAATAGATGCCAATGAATGAGGAATGTCTCCGGCACGAGCAGGTCCGTATTTCACTGAAATTTTATTTATCTTATGATCATATTCACCCAGGTACTCCTTTAAATAACTTGCAACTTGATTTAGGGTTGCTCTTTCTCCGTACGCAACGTTGTACACTGTGTTTAATGATGCTTTGTTATCAGTGCTTATTGCTAACAAATTTATTTGAATAACGTTATCTATGTAAGTAAAGTCGCGTGAATACTCCCCGTCTCCATTAATAACAGGTGCATCGTGTTTCATTAATTGCATTACAAATTTCGGGATGACTGCAGCGTAAGAACTTTTTGGATCCTGTTTGCGGCCGAAGACATTAAAATAGCGCAATCCTACTGTATCTAAACCATATGTTGTATGAAAAATATCAGCATACAATTCGTTTACATATTTGGTAATGGCATAAGGAGATAAGGGTTTCCCTATAGTATCTTCTACTTTTGGAAGTGACTTAGAATCTCCATAAGTTGAAGAGCTTGCTGCGTAAACGAATCGCTTCACTTTCGAATCCCTTGCAGCCACCAACATATTCAAAAAACCGGAAACATTTACATCGTTTGTAGTTATAGGATCATTGATAGACCTCGGAACTGAACCTAAAGCTGCCTGATGTAATATAAAATCAACCTCCTTTGTTGCCTTATAACATTCCTCAAGGTTCCGGATGTCTCCATCTATTAAGGTAAAGTTTGTATTTGTCATCAACTCCTTAATATTTTCAGCCTTGCCGGTGTCGAAGTTATCAAGACATCTTACAACATTATTATTAGCTAAAAGAGCTTCACACAAGTTTGAACCAATAAAACCCGCACCCCCCGTTACCAGTACTACTTTATTTTCGATCATTTCTATATTACTACCATTTATCCAGACTATTTATTACGGAGTACTATCAACAGAAAAATTCTTATAAACTCCAATATTTCCTGCTTGTGATCTTATTACGATAAATCCCTTTTAAGTCAACTATTAAACCGTGTTCTTTAGTTCTGGATTTAAAGAATTCATCATTATAATGTAAATAAGGAGCATGAGGTACTGAAACTATAATAACGTCATAATCGTTATCCAACTGATATGTAAGTTCGAAACCATGTTCATGCCGTGTCATTTCTGTTTCAGCATAAGGATCTGAAACAAAAATCTGCAAATAATACGATTGTAAAGTTTTAATTACATCTGCTATTTTAGAATTTCTGACGTCGCTTACGTTTTCTTTGAAAGTAGCGCCCATCACTAATATTTTAGCTTCTTTTACATTTGAGCTATATTGTATAGCATGTTGTAAAATCTTTTTTGATACATAATTACCCATATTATCATTAATATATCTTCCGGATAGAATTACTCTGGAATTAAATCCTAATTCCGCTGCTTTATAAGTTAAATAATAAGGATCAACTCCTATACAGTGGCCGCCCACTAACCCGGGATAGAATTTGAGAAAGTTCCATTTAGTACCAGCTGCTTCCAATACTTCATATGTGTTAATGCCCATCTTATCAAAAATAATTGATAATTCGTTCATTAGGGCTATGTTTAAATCGCGTTGAATATTTTCTATAATTTTAGCTGCTTCAGCTACTTTAATTGATGAGGCTCTGTGAACGCCTGCCTTTACTACCAGTTCATATACCTTTGCGATCTCTTCCAGCGACTCTGCATCACAACCTGAAACAACTTTTACTACTGTTCGCAATGTATGTTGCTTATCTCCCGGGTTTATTCTTTCCGGTGAATAACCGAGTTTAAAATCCTTACAAACTTTAAGTCTGCTTAGCTTTTCAACTATAGGTAAACAATCTTCTTCGGTGCATCCGGGATGAACAGTTGATTCATAAACTACGTAGTCACCTTTCTTTACAACCTTACCAATTGTTTCAGAGGCTCTTTTTATAGGACCAAGGTCAGGTACATTATGAGAGTCGACCGGAGTAGGTACCGTAATAATATAAAAGTTTGCTTCTTTAAGTTCATTAATACAAGAAGTAAATTTTATATCACAATCATTAAAATCAGAACCTTCTAACTCCCGGCTTGGGTCAATTCCCCGTTGCATAAGTTCCACTCTTTTTTCGTTTATATCAAATCCTATAACTGATGCTTTACGTGCAAACTCCAGAGCTATTGGCAAACCGACATAGCCAAGTCCGATCACCCCAATTTTAGATTCTTTTTTAATGATTGACTGATACATACAATTCACTTATAAACCCTTTTGCCTTCAAAACAAATTTCTATACCTGTTTGTTTTCTCTGAAACATTTCCATTCGTTTAAACTTCTAATTATAATTTATTTTCTTAATTATTAACCCGTCCGAAGGTGTATTTCTGCATAAGTGTGCAATACATTTTTTATCCAATTTTATTTCCTGAATAAACCACTCATTATTTTCCCAGATAATTTTATTGTCAAAGATCTCTACATCTTTTATCGGAACAGTTAATCCCATGCCGATTGCTTTTAGAAATGCTTCTTTTTGAGTCCAATATTTATAAAAAGAGGTTACGCTATCGGGTGATTGCATAATTTGGTTCCACTCGTTAGTTGAAAAGTACATTTCGAATTCTTCAATTACGAGTTGTTTGATTTCTTCTATATCTACTCCTGCATTGCCATGTAGGCTAATTGCACAAACAATAAATTCGCCGGAATGCGAAATATTAAAATCAATTGAATCATCGAAGTATGGTTTTTTTAACCTGGAAACTTTCAGATCTTCTAAAAAATATTGTTTCAATCCCAAATAATGCAAACCATCCACCAAAAGAGCCTTTCCTAATAGGCTTCTTTGTGCATCCTCCCAATGCCTGTATCTTAAAATTGCAATCCTAAATGAGAATGGAAGTTTTTTTAAATAATAATTAAATGTATCATTATTCAGTCTTCTACCACAACAGGTGTAAAAGATATAAACCATTCAGTTGCTATATTTGTGAAGAAGGAAAAACTATCAGTTTGTTTCAATGTCAATATTTGTTTTTACAAATTGGTATTTAAAATTTCAGCAATTTGCTTTGCTTCACTAGAATGAAACATTATGTTTCGATGCTCGCCTTCAATTATAAATTTTTTGACTTCTCCGGTAAAAACATCACCCCAACCCATATGTGGGTCATCTTTATAGCCATAAGTTTCACTTGCCTGAATTAAAATTACCTTACCCCTGTAAGTTTTATTAGCCCCTATACTCGTTTTTTTACCTGTTTTTGAAATTTTTCTTCTTATAAATTTTAAAAGAAATATAAAATGTTCAAAAAGAAATTTTCTTTTGTTAACAACGGAATCGTTCTTGCGTAAAGTGTTAAGTAAAAATTTTGCTTTTTGCCTTATAAATTCTGAAGAAGTCTTTGGTAGTTTTATAGAAGGCGAAAAATATTCAATGAGTACTAAAACCGGTACCTCATCACCTTGAGCAATTAATGTTTGAGCCATTTCTAATATTACATCGCCCCATGCACAATATCCCAT
>MWYU01000491.1 GCA_002050375.1 Chitinophagales bacterium 62-2 | reverse complement strand
TTTGGGCCTTCCAACATTCTTCAGAGACTCATTAAGCAAGGTCATGTAATCAACCGAACCTAAAAATTCAGGTAGCGCTGTCGGCGTTTGAAACCCGATATAATTACTGTAAGAAATGTTTGGTTTTGCATTAGCCTTGCCCTTTTTAGTAGTTACCAAAATAACGCCGTTAGCACCGCGGACCCCATAGATGGATGAGGAAGACGCATCTTTTAATACGGAGATACTTTCTATATCATCGGGGTTAAGAATATCCATGCTTCCGCCCGGAATACCATCAATAACAATCAACGGACTCGGGTCTCCTAAAGTTCCGGTACCACGAATACGGATGGTAGCTCCGTTCTGCCCGGGCAGTCCGGTAAAGCTGCGAATTGTTACACCCGGCATTAATCCCTGTAACCCGGCAGATGTTGCGGTAATTGGACGACCTTTAAGATCCTCGGCAGTAACAGCGCTTACCGCACCGGTTAAATTTACTTTCTTTTGAGTACCATAACCCACCACTACTACCTGTTGCAAGGTGCCGGCATCTTCCGTCATGCTAATATCTATTCTGGATTCGTTGTTGACAGTTCTTTCGATATTAGCGTAACCAACATATGTAAAAACAAGCGTACCCATGCCACCTGGAACGTTAATCTCGTAGCTACCGTTCTGGCCGGTTGAAGTTGCAGAAGTAGTTCCTTTTAAAGTGACAGTAACACCTTGCAAAGGTGTGTTACCAGATTGAGAATTAACCGTACCGCTTACACGGAAATTGTTTTGTCCGTTTGCAGCAAAAGCAAGAAAAAAGAATGAAAAAAGCAGGAACTTTCCTGTAATTAGAGGATAAAGTTTTAGATGCATAACAATTAGTTTGGATGTAAAGCTAAAGTTACAACATTACTTAACGTTTTTAATTTCATTGTAATATTGGGTAGTGTCTCAGTTTGAAAATAAATAGTTTTTTTGGATACTTAACCGAATAAGCAGTAAGTTGCTTAGTCAGTCTTTTAATAACTTTATACCACAAGACAAACTGCTCGGAAATGAACAAAAAGCCAATTATCGTTATTGACGATGACAAAGACGACTTAGAATTGATGCAGCAGGCGTTTTCAGAATTGAACATTGATAATGAAATAATCGTTTTCGATGATGGTTTAAAATTTCTGGAATACGTTAAGGCAACAGAAAACGGAACGTTTTTTATTCTGTGCGACATTAATATGTCTAAGCTACCTGGCATGGAACTGAAAAAAATCATCTATGATGATGAGCAGTTGCGAATAAGATGCGTCCCGTTTATATTTTTATCTACAAGCGGCGCATCGAGTTCGATTATGAAAGCTTATAGCTATGGTGTACAAGGCTACTTTATAAAACCTAACACCTTGGAAAAATTGAAGAGTATGCTACATGCCATGATAACATATTGGAGTGAATCGCAACATCCAAATAGATGATTGTTATTCAAACTGAGACACTACCTAATATTGATACCATGATAATTATGACAAACGCTTTTAAAATTATTCGCTCATGAAATAACTCACGATTATCATTATAAGGTCAAACTGTTTCCCTGAGCAGGCACTTAGGATTGCTCGATGGATACAGGTATACTAAAATAAGCCCACCATAACATTAGTTATAGTGGGTAAAAACACTTTTACAAAAAAAGCCGCAACCAAAGCTGCGGCTTTTTTAAAAATATCAAGTAAGTACTATGCCTTGTTCATTTCTAAATTTAAAAGCAGTTCTACTTCTTTGCTTACCACCAATCCACCTGCTTCGGTAGCTTTATCCCACTTTAAACCATAGTCAAAACGGTTGATGGTTGTTTTAGCTTTAAAGCCAGCTTTTGTTTTTCCCTGGTTGGCTACCTGTCCGCCATAGGTAACGTCAAAAACAACAGGCTTCGTAACATCGCGAATGGTTAGATTACCTGCAAGTTTATATTTATTTCCACCTGCGTTTTTAATAGATGTGCTGACAAACTTTATTGTAGGAAATTTTTCGGCATTGAAAAAATCATCACTTTTCAGATGTTTATCCCTGTTATCATTATCTGTGTTGATAGATGCGACATCTACTGTAAAATTCACTTTTGCATCTGAAAAATCGGGCTTTGAATGTTCCATTGTCCCATCAAACAATTTAAAGCTTCCTTCCACTTCAGATACCACCAGGTGTGTTACATTGAACTTAACATTAGAATGAGCTTTGTCCACTGTCCATTTTGCAGGCTCGCTTACATCAGGCAATGTTTTTGTTTGCTGGGTAGTAACTTTGTTTTGTGCTGTTGCCGCTTGATTTTTTGTAACTGTTTTCTTTGGCGAAGGTTGAAATGCAAAAGAAATTATAGCAATTGAAATAACTGCCATCGAAGATAAGATCAGACGTTTCATGATTGTTGTATTTTAAATGTTTAATTGTAACCGTTATTAGCTTTATTAATCCCAAAAATATAAACCTTCTTGCTTCGGAACTTACAATGTAGATGAAACCACCGGATTTTGCGACGAATCCGTAAATGGTATCTAACAAAAAAATTAGAGGGGTTTATTCAGCTTGCTTTCCCAGCAGTTCGTAGACAGCTTCCTTATAATTATCTCCAATGGGAAGTTCTAATGTTCCAATGAAAACGCTGTTTTTCCTTATGGCTGTTATGTGATCTTTAGATATGATGTAAGATTTTTGAATGCGGATAAACATTGAAGAGGGCAAAAGGTCTTCAAGGCTTTTCATGCTTAAGCGTGCTACTATAGGTTTAGCATTATCTTTTAAATGAATTTTAATATAATCCTTTAAACCTTCAATCCAAACTATATCAGCAAAAACAACTTTTATGTGACTATAATCTGCATTGATAAAAAAGTAATTTGGTTCGGCTTCTTTTAAGGTTTCTGCAGGTTTGGTTTTTAGCTGGTGTAATTCCCATGCCTTGTTGCATGCTTTTATAAAACGGTCGAGACTTACAGGTTTTACAAGATAGTCTACCACATTTAAGTTGTAGCCTTCAAGAGCATATTTTTCATAAGCTGTAACAAGAATAAACATCGGTTTGTTTGGCAGGCTTTGTATAAGTTGCAGACCCGTCAGCCCCGGCATTTGAATATCTAAAAATACAAGATCAACGTGTTGTTGCTGAATAATGTTGATTGCTTCAATCGGATTACCTGATGTTGCTACCAGTTGCAGGTAAGGCACTTTGCTTATGTTATCTTCAAGCAATTCAAGAGCCAGTTCTTCATCATCTATGGCAATACATTTAAGCACTAATGCAGGTTTAGTTGAAGTGAAACTATATACTTATTGTCCGTATTAGAAATCGAAAGTGTATGGCGATTTTCATATAATAAATTTAATCGTCTCTTTACATTTTGCAAGCCAATTCCCGAAGTTTTATCTTTTATCTCTTGAACCGTACTGTCAAATTGGTTGCCAACTATAAACTCTAATAAGTTATTTCGTGCTTTAAGTTCAATACCAATCTCTGCGTTTTGTATGAGACCTGTTCCATGTTTAAAAGCATTTTCAACAAATGGTATCAACAACATTGGTTCTATAAAATAAGAACTGTCAAAATCCTTCAACGATACATTCACTTTTACCTTACTTCCAAACCTTTGAATTTGCAGGTCGATATAGCTTTGAAGGTATTCTATTTCTTTTTCAAGTAGCACCTTTTCTTCATCTGTTTCGTAAAGCATATAACGCAATAATGAAGATAGCTTGATAAGCGAAGGCTCTAGCAAATCGGACTTCTTTCTTGCCAACGCCACCATATTATTCAGTACATTAAACATAAAGTGCGGACTAACCTGGGATCGAAGAAATGCAAGTTCAGTTTTTAAATGTTCGTTCTCCTTGTCTTTTGCAATCCTTTCCGTCTTCATCCTGTCGCGTATCATTTGGTAAGCCGTACTTGCCGCAAGCATGAAAAGAAATATAAAAAACGTCAGCAGCAGGTGCTTCCGAAAATCATTAGGAAGGTTTAGCAAGTTTGCTAATAGCGACGTTTGAACTACCAGCCAACAAAAGATCGCTAACAGAGCAAAACCATAGAGCCAATACTTCTTTTTATAAACCAACCGGGGAATGAGGAAAAGGCCATTAAAATAAAAAAGTGCAACCCATGTTGCATCCATAATCCTTCCAAAATAAAACCAGGCATTACCCGAAGAAACATGTCGTTGAGGCTGGTCATTATAATCGGGCCTTAACAGGTAGGGCAAAGAGAAAAGCAAAATCCATGCAGCAGCATGCGCCAAAACAATAAACCATTTTTTAGAATACCACGCCGCTTTCATTGCTTACAAAGTACTGAGTTAATTGGATATATATGAAGAAGATTGAGACGAAAGGACAAATCTTATCTACCAAACAGGTCATCAATAAATCATTAAAGCGTAATTGAGTCGTTGGGCAATTAAGCAAATAAGATATGAGCCGTTAGATCTTACATCATTTAACTATTATAGGGAAAGTGTTGCAAGTATGTATGATAACATAGAGAATTCAACTTATAGAG
>MWYU01000488.1 GCA_002050375.1 Chitinophagales bacterium 62-2 | reverse complement strand
CTTCTACTTCCGGCGTTTCCTGATCTATCTACAGATATTATTACATCTTTAAAAATAAATAGTAAAAAGAGTATGAATGATTAGGGGTAATATAAGTATAAGGACATACAAACTTTAATAGCTTAGCAATATGAATAGATTGAAAAAATGCAGCAAGTGGTATTACTTGCTATTTGTTTTATTTGCATTGGCCAAAATCAGCTTAACTCCTTTGCATGCCCAGAAATCAGCGAAGGATAAGTTTGAACAAAAATCACTTGTAGGCAAACAGAAAGATGAAAGTTATATTGTACCTACCTCTCAAATCATTGACCCTGCAGGTACCACTATTATTTTTCCCGGCAGACCAATGGACCTTGCGCTCAATCCTGATGAAACGATTCTTGCAGTAAAAAACCTAACTAATATTATATTCTTCAATGCGGTAAATCAATCTATAAAACAAACGCTTGCCCTTCCTGCCGGTGGCAATACTTTTACCGGTATATGCTGGAGCGACAATGGCCAAAAGCTTTGGACAACAGATACGAGAGGAAATTTACGTTCTGCCAAATTGCAGACCAGCGGCTTATTTGCATGGGATGATGAAATTTTGCTTCCTCTCAAAGTTTTATCAAATGGACAATTTTCATGGGAAAATGAAATTCTGGATAAGTCAACAAGAGGTGCAGATGGCAGGGAGTTGCCGGGTGGTTTTGCAATTGATGAACAACATAGTTATATCTATGTTACGCTTAACCGCAATAACTCGGTTGGCGTAGTAAATATGAAGACCAACAAGTTTGAAGCTCATGTGCCTGTTGGTATTGCGCCCTACACTATAGTAATAAAAGGCAGTAAGGCTTACGTTACAAACTGGGGTGGAAGGATACCTGTTAAAGGCGATAAAACAGCATTTTCTGCAGGCACTCCTGTTGTTGTTGATCCTAAAACAGGCATTGCTTCTTCAGGCACTGTTTCAGTGATTGATTTAAACACTCGTAAAGTTATAAAGGAAATAAAAGTGCATCTGCACCCATGCGCAATGGTGCTTAATCCCGATGGTTCAAGACTATATGTTGCTAATGCAAACAGTGATTTGGTTTCTGTTATCAACGCACAAACAGACGAGGTTATTAAAGACATTAATCCAAAACCAATGGCAGAGTTGCCATTTGGAAGTGCGCCAAATGCGTTGGCTATCTCTGGCGACGGTAAAACTTTGTATGTAGCTAATGGAGGAAATAATCTTGTTTCAGTAATTGATCTTACGACTAATAAGGTAGTTGGTTTAATTCCTACAGGCTGGTATCCGGGAGCTGTAGTTTTAAACAAGGATGGAAGTAAACTTTTTGTTGCGAATACAAAAGGGACAGGAACGCGATATTTAAGGCAAGGTATTAAAGGTTATAAATCAAGTGACCATTCCGGGTCTGTTTCATTTATCCCGGTTCCTTCTAAAAAGGTGCTTGAGGATTATACGGTGAAAGCTGCTACCAACATGCGTTTACCAAGAATAACACAAGCATTGAAACTTGAACAGGTGAAGGAGAAAATAGTGCCTGTTCCAACAAAGCCGGGAGAGAAATCTGTTTTTAGACATGTGCTCTACATTATCAAAGAGAATAAAACTTATGATCAGGTTTTTGGTGGTTTAAAGCAAGGTAATGGAGATAGCTCCTTATGTCAGTTTGGTAGAAATGTTACCCCAAATCATCATGCACTTGCCGAAAGTTTTGTGTTGCTTGATAATACTTATTGCAATGGTGTATTGAGTGCCGACGGACATCAATGGACGAACGAAGGTTATGTTACCGATTACCTTGAGAAAAGCTTTGGAGGATTTATAAGAAGTTATCCTTACAAAGGTGATGACCCCTTAGCTTTTGCATCTTCTGGTTTTATATGGGACCAGGTTTTGAAGAAAGGATTGAGCTTTCGCAATTACGGAGAATTTACTGATACAGAAGCCACACCTAAAAATATTTCCTGGACACAGATGTATGAAGAGTATAAGAATAACACAAACAATGTTACGATTAAGGCAAGGTCAAAGCTGCATACATTGGAGCCTTATAATTGTCCAACCTTTGCAGGCTTTACCGGTAAGATACCTGATGTGTACCGCGCAAGGGAATTTATTAAAGAGCTAAATGCGTATGAGGCAAAAGGTGAACTTCCCAACTTTATGATGATGCTATTGCCTAATGACCATACAGTAGGTGTGAACGAAAATTCTCCAACACCGGCTGCAGCAGTTGCTGATAACGATGTGGCCTTAGGCCAGATTATAGAAGCTGTAAGTAAAAGTAAATTCTGGAAAGAGACCGCCATCTTTGTTATTCAGGATGATCCGCAATCAGGACTCGATCATGTGGATGGAAAGCGTACAGTAGCTTTATGTATAAGCCCATATACTAAAAGAGGCGAAGTTATCAGTACACACTACAACCAAAACAGCATACTAAGAACTATTGAATTAATATTGGGATTGGCCCCCATGAGCCAGTTTGATCTGGTTGCTGAACCAATGACTGATTGTTTTACGGATAAACCTGATTTCACTCCTTACAAAGCATTACCAAATCGAATCCCGCTCGATCAAATGAATCCTAAACTCTCAACACTTAAAGGCAGGCAATTATATTGGGCTAAAAAGTCAATGGAAATGCCTCTGGACGAAATGGATGAAGCGGAAGATGATGATTTAAATAAAATAATCTGGTATGCGGTTAGGGGATATGATGTGCCTTATCCTAAAATCAGGAAGAAGTAAGAATCGAAAGTTTCTCTTCAATGCGTTCTTTTTAGACGCTGTTACAAATAGAATTTAAAAATGTTGTTAGCAGTTTGCTAACACGTGTTAGCTCTTCATTGTGACGGCAGCAGTTGCGTGTCTCTTTCAAAGATTTTATAATCAGCAGCACGAAATATTGTTGTTTAAGACTTTCAGATTGCTATCTGCAAAGGCGACTTATAATATGGGTATGCTGTGGAAAATCGGACAGTAGAGTTTGCTTGTTTGCCATCTCAAAATCATTAAAATCGAAGCCTGGAGCAACTGTGCAACCTGCCAATGCAAAGGCAGCGTTTGGTGAAGGTTCACTTGCAAACCATGCGGCAGCAGGTACAACAAACTGAAATGTTTCACCGCGATCAAGATTAGCTCCAAGCTTAACACAAAGATATTTTCCGGTTTTTTCAATCATATGAATAAGCAATGTTTCACCCGCATAGAAGTGCCAGCATTCATCACTTTTAATACGATGGAAAGCTGAGAAGTCTCCCTGTTGCAAAAGGTAATAGATAGCAGTTGAAAAGCTACGATCACCATTAAAACGGTTAGGTAAACCATCAGCAGGAAAACTTTCAGCAGCACGATAGGTTTCTTTAAAATATCCACCTTCAGGATGCGGCTGAAGGTTGAGATGTGTTATATAAAAGTTTGCTTCCATTTAAAGTTCACAATTGAATTTAGATGCTTTCAGCTACGCATCAATGCTTTATAAGAGATGTAATTAATCCTAACCATTATTTAATTAAGTCGAAAGGGCGTTCACGTTTCAGCATAATTATCCCTGACATATTTATTTATATAAGTAGTCAACCCGCTTCCACTTAAAGCTAACTTCTTCATGTTATCAACGTGCACTTTGCCAGGTCTTGTATGGTCATAAAAATAGATTCTTCCATCTTTAAACTTTAAAAACAAACCATTATCCCTGATTTCATAACCAACAACACCACCGTTGTCTGACCCCTGATAGCTTCTCATAAAATTGCATTTAGAATATTAATGTAACATCATAAATAATGCCTTTTTGGAACTTCATTTAGATGTTTACAGGATAATTCTTAAAGCTTCAAAAACTTCGTTCGGCCCTTTTTATTAATTATGGTAACAATTAAGCACCAGCAAATGCAGTAAAGTTAGTCGGTATTGACTTTCGAAAAGTGTTCGTGATTGTAAGGAACGAAGCAAACTGGGTGTAATATTTATGCTTTTTACTTCTTTCTAGCATTTATTACTTTACTTGTCTTGGTGCAAAGAAAGTAACCCAGGAAATTCAAGGCGGGAACATAACAGCCGGTCCCCGTCGGGGTTCTATAATTGAGCGGTAGTAGTACTGTGGCATCGACTTTGGTATTTCAATGCGTGTTTGTGTTGAGGTTTGTAAATGAGTTAGGTGGTGGTATGGTGGAGTTTGTATTTGCGAGGAACGAAGCAATCTGCCGTAGGAATATTAGGCTTTGTGCTTCGTGTCTGCATCTGTCACTTTCTTTTCCTTGATGAAAAGAAAGTAACCAAAGAAAAATCAAGAAAGGAATGATAACAGCCCATTCCTTTAATTGTTCCTTGATTTAGCTGTAGTGCTACTGTGGCTTGGACATTTATATTTCATGCGTATTCTTCTTTAGATTGTCTAATTTATAAAAGCATTTCAAACAGTGAAGTCATCAAGGCACCGATGTCCTTCACCACAGTAATTCAAAAGCTACATTGAAGAACCACGCAGGGAATGGGCTGTTATCATTCCCTGCTGCCTTTTTTGGTTAC
>MWYU01000547.1 GCA_002050375.1 Chitinophagales bacterium 62-2 | reverse complement strand
CTCATATCCTTTTTACAGCAAACTCTCCCGGATGATATAAATATCCCACGTGATAACTTTTTCTGCAGCATCAGCCAATTGCTTTTTACCTGATGATTTTCCATTCAGCATTAATTCAGCTTGGTTACAGTTGGTAAAACAACTGATGCGAATGCTGTCGCCTTCTTTATAGTTCCATGAAGAAGCAATATTTCTTCTGTTCGTTGGGTTAGCTATTTCTTCTGCAAAATCATCATATAGCATTGTAAGTTATTTAGGTTTATATTCTGCTCTTCAGTTTACAGTTGATGTTGTTATCAGTATTACAATTGAAAAATCTTATCCATAAGTATCCACTTCTCCCCTTCTTTAGCCCAGGGTAAAGGCTGCTGAAACGTCCACATCAATTGTTCCCATTCCTGCACTTTTGGATTGGCTGCATCCATTGCTCCTTTTCGCTCAAAACTAAAAGTATCATCTGTTTCCATGATCATGAATAGCCTGTTGCCCGTGCGGTAAATTTCCATATTGTTATCCCACCATCAAGAATACTTTTCTTAATCTCAGGGCGGCCATTTTCAGCTTTATGCAAATGTTCATATTCTTTAATGAGTTCAGGATCATTCACAAGGTCGAGTGCTAAGCAATATCTTTTCATATCTGTAGTTATTTTTCTTTTTTTAAAAATTTAAAAATATAGGGGAGAGTATCTGGCTTAAAGAAGCTGATTTTTGTTGCAGTATAAGTGTGAATCTAAACACGAATACAATCAAGGTCGCTGTAGTCGCTTGGGAGAATAGGGTTTGTGTAAGTTTCGTTTCCCTGGTTGCACCATGTTTGCCAGTCGCCCCAGGCGCGGGTTGAAGTATCTGATTGAGCTAAGGCTGTACGGAAAAGTATGATGGTGAAAACGAAAGTTTTTATGAAAGCTCCCGACATAACTAAATTTTTAAAGAGGTTAACCCACTAGCACACAAAGGCCCAAAGTTTCACTAAGACGAAGTATTGATTTATAGCCCCTGCATAGTAAAACATGAAGGCTTAAAAAAGTTTCCCCTGAAATTACTACACTTACAACCTCTTCAGAAATGCGCAAAGAAAACAGATGTAAGACAAAATGAAGAAAACCTGGCGGCCTCGCACTTTCCTTGCATGATACATAGACTCCACTTTTTTAAACACGATCTTATAGCCACTCACTTTCGCCTTAAACAGTTTAGTTGGCCTGGTAATAACCAACACTTTGCCTTCCTGTTTCCGCTGTAACTTTTCATTGGTCCTTAAAGAACATTATTTGACCGGTATTAAGGGAAGATTATTTCTTTATCCAACTTCCACCATTACTTTAATAACCCCGTTAGCAGGATTAAGCCAGTGCTCAAATTCTTTCTTAACATTATCAAATAAAACCCTGTGGGTAATATAAGTTGTAGGATTTACCTCTCCCTTTTTCATCGATACAATCACATATTCAAAATCTTCTCTTGTTGCATTACGGCTGCTCATCAATGTGCCTTCTCTTTTATGAAATTCAGGATGACTAAGTGATATATCACCTTTCTGCAAACCAATTAAAACATACCGTGCTCCATGCGCCATATATTGAAATGCATTATTGATTGCTTTTAAACTTCCTGTCGCATCTATAACAACTGTTGGCATATCGCCATTTGTTATTTCCATTAATTGTTCTGTAACGTTTTGAGAAGTTGCATTAACAGTATGCGCAACCTTTAGCCTGTCTTTACAAAACTGAAGCCGCTTATCATTAATATCTAATGCTATTACTTTACCTCCGGCTATACGTGCAAATTCCATGGTGCCTAAACCTATAGGGCCTGCACCAACCACTAATACAAATTCATCGGTTTCAACATTTGCGCGCCTCACTCCGTGAGCACCAATGGCCAAAGGCTCCACCAATGCAAGCTCATCAAAACTTAATCCCTCGCCATGTAATAAAGAATATGAGGGAACGGAAAGATATTCAGCCATGCCTCCATGCACATGTACACCACACACCTGTATATTGGTACAACAATTAGGTCTTCTCCGGCAACAAGCTATGCAAGTACCACAATTGAAATAAGGTATGAACGAAACAGCTTCCCCAACTTCAAAACCTGGTGCATTATCAAAATCAACCAACTCACCGGAAAGTTCGTGACCCAATACTCTCGGATAACTAAAGAACGGCTGAGTGCCTTCAAACGCATGAAGGTCGGTACCGCAAATTCCAATACGCTTTATTTTAATAATAGCATTACCCATTGTAAGAACCGGCTTCGCACCAATAGTATATTCAAAAGTTCCGGGGGTTGTGCAGGTTAATACTTTCATCGTATAATTTTTATGGTATAGGGTGTAAGGCTTAGGGTTGGAAAAGGCAAATCCTAAAACCTTCTGCCTTAATGGGCGGCTGTTAATTTTACGTTGGTAACCCTGATGTTCTTAATTGCAAAATACAGTACCATTAAAAAGCAAACAGCCGGAACAATGTAAGAGACCTGAATATTACTTGAGTCAGATACCCATCCCATAATTACCGGAAATACTGCACCACCTACGATAGACATAATAACCAGAGATGAACCTTCTTTTGTTTTCGTACCAAGGCCTCTTACACTTAACGCAAAAATGGTTGGGAACATAATGGACAAAAAGAACTCTACGGCAATGAGGGCATATATTGCAACCATACCCGTTGTTACTATTGCTATTAATAATAACACCATTACAACAACACTGTAAAGAGCTAATAACTTAGGCGGCGAAACGAATCTCATAAAAAAAGTACCGGCAAAACGGCCAATCATAAAACCTAATAATGCTGCTGATAAATAGTACGCAGCTGATACTTCACCGATACCCGCAACTCTATCTGAAAAGCGAATGAAAAAGCTGCTGATACATACCTGTGCTCCAACATAAAAGAATTGAGCTAATACACCAAGCATGAGGTTTTTCTCTTTCAATATAGAACCTTCAACTTCTAATGAATCATCTTCTTTAATTTCCGGTAAAGGAGTTTTCCATAAGAAGACGGCTACAAGTAATACAACGAGACCGATAACAATGAACGGTATTTGAACAGCAGATGCTTCATGTTGCAAATACTGGTCGAGTTGGGTAGCAGACATGCTTGCTTCTTCCTGTTCGGATAATGTTTTACCTGATAATATAAACCTTCCACCAATTAATGGGGCTATAAAAGCAGCTAACCCATTGAACGATTGGGCAAAGTTTAATCGTTGTGTTCCTGTAGCGGGGTCGCCTAACACAGTGATGTAAGGATTGGCAGCAGTTTCTAAAAAAGCAAGTCCGCTTGCTATAATAAATAAAGCACCCAGGAAAAAGGTATAAGACCTGGTTGCAGCCGCAGGATAGAATAAAAACGCACCAAAAGCAAACAACATCAAACCGAGAATAATACCGCCTTTATAGCCATACCGATTCATGAACCTGCCTGCAGGAATAGCTAATAAGAAATAAGCTATGTAAGATGCAGAGTCAATGAAAGCAGATTGTGTATCACTTAGGCGGCACGCCTTCTTCAAGTGCGGAATTAAAATAGGGTTTAGATTTAAGGCAAACCCCCATAAGAAAAACAAAGAAGTGATAAGGATGATTGCAAAGCCGGTTTTGTTTTGTGTTGTTGTTTTATCCATGTTGGTTATTTAATAAACTTTAATTTTTTACTTACGTGGCGTATCCATTCTTCGGCCATCAGTTGATGACCTGCAGGCATAGGATGAATGCCGTCCCATACCCAGTAGTCAGCAGGAGCTTTTGATAGTGCCTTATTAAAAGCGCTTTGAAATTTTACGAAAATAGCATTGTTTTCAGCACTTAACAGCTTCACGATTTCCTGCCTTTTTTCTATTTCGTGCGAGTATTCTACCCACTTATCTTTCACCTTACCGACCGGTAAAATAAAAGGCTCGCATAGTACCAACTGAACATTTGGTAACTGCTGTTTTGTTTGCTGCAACAATGATCTGTATCCATTCTCAAACTGAGCGGCACTAAAATCGTTATTACCATTAATGAAAGCTGAAGTATCATTAATGCCGATCAAAATACTTAGTACATCAGGCTTCAGGTCGAGGGTATCTTTTTGCCATCGGGCAATTAAATCAGTAACCTTGTTACCACTAATACCACGATTAAAAAAGTGAATGCCTTTCTTTGGAAGATCGTACCAAAGTTTACTCGCAGTTATATATTGGTATCCATGTCCCATTAGATGATTCCAGTCGTTGTTTCGGGTTCTGTTTCCGTCAGTAATAGAATCTCCCTGGAACAAAAAAGTATAGGCTTCGCCTCCGTTACTTACAGAATCTTTAAATATAGATCCGGCATTAAGAAATTGCGGAGCTGCTGTTGACATTGCACCGAATACAATCGACTTCTTTAAAAACTTTCTTCTATTATTACCTTGTTTTTCATTTCTCATTGGTAAAGTAAGTAGCCCTTATTTTATGGCAACTATTTCATACACCTTCCCTTTTTGTGTTGGGAAAGATGTTATATAATAATCTTCGCCTGATTTGGAAACTGCATTTAC
>MWYU01000141.1 GCA_002050375.1 Chitinophagales bacterium 62-2 | reverse complement strand
GCATAATGTTTATGGTGAAAGACAAAACATTGGTGATCCTTACAGAAATGTGGTTGGCATTTTTATGAACCAGATTATGCAGGGTAAAAAGCTAACCATATTTGGCGATGGCATGCAAACACGGGCTTTCAGCCATATTGATGATGTGGCACCTATTATTGCTAAAAGCATAGAAATTCCGGAAGCATACAACGAGGTTTTTAATATTGGTGCTGATACGCCTTATACGGTTAAGGAGTTAGCCACTTTAGTATGCGATGCTTTTGGCGTAAAAGAACAAATAGAATCTTTAGATGCGAGAAACGAAGTTGTTCATGCCTACTCCAGTCATGATAAGGTACACAAATACTTTGGTCACATGATCAAAAATATTAGTTTAAAGGAAGGGATTGATAGAATGGTAGAGGATGCAAAAGCAAAAGGTCCGCGTCAAGGCGAAAAATTCAAGAACATAGAAGTTGAAAAAAACATGCCCCCCCGCCTGGAGAAAGTTAATCTAATTCATTCACAGGTTCCCTTCTTATTTTAGTTGTTGGTATTTTGCAATGCTAATAACACAATTTTATATTTAAATCTTTTATTATTAGTGGCAGACTCTATGAAGCTGGTTTCACTCATCACACTTAATCTTAACCAGCCAGTGGTTACAGAAGCTTTACTGAATTCGCTCTTTACAAAAAACACTTATCCAAATATTGAGATTATCGTAGTGGATAATGCCAGTACAGTTAATCCTATTCCGCAATGGAAGGAAAAGTATCCGACCGTACAGTTTATCAGGTCTGAAAAAAATTTAGGGTTCACAGGCGGTAACAATCTTGGGATTGCCCATGCAAAAGGCGATTATCTTTTTGTTATTAATAATGATACCGAGGTTACAGAATCTTTAATTAGCCAACTTGTCTCTACCTTGGAGCAACATCCGGAAATTGGAGTTATTTCTCCCAAAATAAACTACTTCGATAAACCTGATGTACTTCAATACACCGGATATACTGATATGAATTATTATACAGCCCGAAATAAATGTATCGGTCAATTTGGAAAAGACAACGGGCAGTACGATTATTTAACCGGCAAAACCGGCTATGCACATGGAGCGGCAATGCTGGTAAAGCGGGAAGCAATGGAAAAAGCAGGCGTGCTTAGCGACAATTTTTTTATTTATTACGAAGAACTGGAATGGTGTGAAAGAATAAAAAAAGCGGGATACGAAGTATGGGTTGACATGAAAGCTTTGTTGTATCATAAAGAGTCGATGACAGTAGGTAAACAATCTGCCTTTAAAGAATATTACATGAACCGCAACAGGATATTGTTTAATCGCAAACATGCTCCCCGTTTCGCTTTTATCATTTTTACTTTGTTTTTTACTACTATCGTCATCCCCAAAACGCTTATAACTTATATAAGGAAGAAACAATACCACTTTATACCGGTATTTCGTGATGCGATTTGGTGGAATCTTACAAATAAGGTTAACAGTAGCGAAGCTAACTTTCCTCCAAAGTTCCGGTGATACAAATGGCTTTCTTTACCCGGATATTTAAGTAAAATACTTCTGCACCCATGATAATTCTTTTCTGGATAAGCCTGTTTATTGTTTTTTACACATTTGTAGGATATGGTATTGTATTGTTCTGCCTGGTAAAATTAAAGCAGCTAATATTTGGCAAAAGAAAGCTTGTTTATGATGCAGATTATCTTCCCACGCTTACACTTATTGTTGCTGCTTACAACGAAGCAGATATTATTGAAGAAAAAATAGAGAATACACTTGCCTTAAATTACCCGGACGGTAAGATCAATTATATTTTTGTAACCGATGGATCATCAGATAGCACACCAGACAAGGTCCGTCTTAATAGCGTTATTAAATTAATGCATATACCAGAAAGAAAAGGGAAGGTAAGTGCGATGCACCGGGCAATGCAAGAAGTAAAAACAGAAGTAACAGTATTTACAGATGCTAATACGTTTTTGAATAGTGATGCATTGGTTAATATTGCCAGGCATTATTCCGATGGAAGAGTAGGAGCAGTGTCGGGAGAAAAAAGAGTTCACGTGTCTGAAGTATCAGATGCTACTGCTGGGGAGGGTTTTTATTGGAAATATGAATCGCTTTTGAAAAAATGGGATTCTGAACTGTATTCAGTAGTAGGCGCTGCAGGAGAATTATTCAGTATTAGAACAGATTTATACCAGCCTGTATTACCGGATACCATTGTGGACGATTTTATGATGACTTTGTTAATTGCCGCAAATGGCTATCGTATTGTTTATGAGCCCAATGCATTTGCCTTGGAAAACTCTTCTGACAATACCAAGGAAGAATTGAAAAGAAAAATAAGAATAGCTGCTGGTGGCATGCAATCCATACTTCGATTAAAATCTTTATTAAATCCTTTCAAGCATCCTGTACTTTCTTTTCAATACGTCAGTCATCGTGTGTTACGTTGGACTATCACTCCTTTTTTCATGATTATCACATTACTGCTTAATATCACGATAGTTCTATATCATGGGTCACTAATTTATCAGGTGTTACTTGCTGCGCAACTATTTTTTTATACGCTTGCTTTTGTAGGTTGGATTCTTGAACGCAGAGAAATAAAAATAAAACCTCTGTTTGTGCCTTTTTACTTCTGCCTTATGAACTATGCCGTTATTATGG
The DNA here is from genome assembly GCA_002050375.1 of Chitinophagales bacterium 62-2. Lineage (GTDB taxonomy): Bacteria > Bacteroidota > Bacteroidia > Chitinophagales > Chitinophagaceae > Segetibacter. The sequence continues at coordinate 1,885 of MWYU01000141.1, read as the reverse complement.
GCATTAATCGTTATTTTTCTAACAAACAAAGCGCTGCATGGGAAAAGGCTAAACGAAAATAGATTGTGAAACAGAGAAGAAATACTTTTTACTTTATCAAGTAAAACATTTTATCTATACATCACTTTTTTGAAAAAGTGCAAAGGGGGTTTTTGCTAAGATTTTCATATCATAGAAAAAATTACCATACCTGGAATAGGCAATATCTAAACCAATGCGTTCTTCGGTTGACATGTCTGCCTTGCCTCTTTTATTTACCTGCCAAAGCCCTGTGATGCCGGCAGGTGCAGAGAAACGTTCTACAAACTCATTGGTAGTCATGCTTACAGCTTCATAAATAGGTAAAGGCCTGTTACCAACTATAGACATGTCACCTTTTAATACATTTAAAAGCTGTGGAAGTTCATCAGCACTGGTGTTACGTAAAAATTTTCCAAATTTAGTAACCCGGGGATCATTGTTTACTTTAAAAAACTTAGGTCCATTGTTACTTATACTATATTGATTTAAATTCAAAAGATTATCTACGTCTTTATCAGCATTAGCAATCATGCTTCGGAACTTATAAAACTTAAAAATTTTGAAGCCTTTTCCTGCCCTTGGTGAGGTATAAAAAACTGGTCCCTTTGATTCTAATTTTATAACAATTGCTATTAACAATATAATAGGTGATAATAGTAAAATAGCCAATGATGCTATCGAAATATCAGTTATCCTTTTTAAAATAAATGAAAAGCTTTTTGGATAATTTTTTTTCTTCTTTGTCCGATATTTAGCTGCTGCAAATAAATGATTATATAATTTACATTGTTTTAGAAATATGATCTTACTGCAGTAGTTAATCCGATTTGAATTTATTGTAATAACATCATCAATTATATGTAACTGGTTTACTTTATGTATTTCAGAGTTTGTTAAATGATTTTCAATATAAATAACAGGTAAGTTACCTAAAAGTATATTGCTTTTTAGTCTTGTGTAAAAGTGTTTCAGTTCTTCTTCATTAAAAGGTAAATCAATAAATAAAACATCAGGTAACTTATTATTCTGGAGATAAAGCTGATGCAGAGATTTGCCGGCATCATAAAGATTTACTTGTTTATACCCGAATTCAAACTGTTGGTTAAAATGTTCCAACAAATTTTCATCAGATCCAATATAAAAGAAACCCATATTGGTACGTTCGTAAGAAAAATCAAATTCGTTAAAAACCTTCGTATCGTTTTGAGTAGAAAAAAGCATAGTAAAAATTAGTTAGTTAAAGGATATTTATTATAAAAATTAAGAAAGGGATGACGACATTACTAGTTTATCAATACTATGTATAAGCTCAATAGGACTAAAAGGCTTTATAAAGTACTTAAAGACAATAGTTTCAATTACTGCTTCATTTGATTTCTTGTTTTGAACATTTGAAAGAACAATAACAGGCTTGTTATAAAGTTTACTTGAATTGATATGCTGAATGAAATCAATACTTTCTTTCGTTTGATAATCAATATCAATTATAATTAAATTGATATTTTGTTTGTGCTTCAGTTGATGCATTCCTTGAAAAACATCTTCAGTAATCACAAGTTTGTGTATATTGCCAATAACAGTTTGTAACAAATAACTCATTGCCTGGTTGTGGCTAATAATTAAAATATTTCTTCTCATTCCATTTTTTTAGTCTTGATACAATGTATTACGTACCGAAATACGTTGACTTACAACAGATCTTTCAGGCAATCATTACCACTTAAAATATGGATTATTCACAAATTTTTATTTCAGATCTACGATAGTTTATACTGTAGCAGAAATGAGTTTGAAGTGGTCCTGACGCTTTTTAACTACAAAGCAAGACCAAAGAATTGAGGAAGTCATCACAGAAGTATAACGG
>MWYU01000474.1 GCA_002050375.1 Chitinophagales bacterium 62-2 | reverse complement strand
CTTTAAAAGAAGCGAAACCCGTCGTTGCAATAGGCCTTGGGCAACCTTCACAATACTATTTAAGCAATAATTATAAGCTCATGTACAGATCACATACCTGCGGCCAGTTACGGCTATCAGATGCAGGAACACAAGTTACCCTTGCAGGATGGGTGCAAACGGTAAGAAAGTTTGGCAGCATTACTTTTGTTGACCTTCGCGACCGCTATGGCATTACTCAGTTATTATTCAACGAAAGCTTGAATAACAGGTTGGATGAGCAGCCTTTAGGTCGCGAGTTTGTGTTGCAGGCAAAAGGCGTGGTACACGAGCGAAGCAATAAAAATGCAAACCTTCCAACCGGTGAAATTGAAATCTTAGTAAACGATTTTACCATTCTAAATAAGAGTGCAGTTCCGCCATTTACTATACAAGACGACACCGATGGAGGAGATGATTTGCGAATGAAGTATCGTTTTCTCGATCTTAGACGCAATGCAGTAAAAAGGAATCTGGAGTTGCGCTATTCCGTTAATCGTTCTGCCCGCAATTACCTGCACGAAAATAGTTTTATGGATATTGAAACACCTTTCTTAATCAAATCAACACCTGAAGGTGCAAGAGACTTTGTTGTTCCATCGCGAATGAACCCCGGGCAGTTTTATGCGTTGCCGCAATCGCCGCAAACCTTTAAGCAGTTGCTAATGGTTAGTGGTTACGACAGATACTACCAGGTGGTAAAATGTTTTAGAGATGAAGACCTGCGCGCTGACCGGCAGCCTGAGTTTACACAGATAGATTGCGAGATGGCCTTTGTAGAGCAGGAAGATATTTTAAACATGTTCGAAGGTCTGATAAAATCAATCTTTAAACAGGTAAAGGGAATAGATTATACCGAACCTGTTGAACGAATGAGCTGGGAAGATGCTATGTGGAACTACGGTAATGACAAGCCCGACATTCGCTTCGGAATGAAAGTAACTAACCTTAAAGTGCCGAATACAGTTTTTATGTCAAAACAGCAAGAACTTCTAAGCTCCCCTTTAGGGGCGGGGGAGCTTGGCTTTAAAGTGTTTGACGATGCAGAAACATTAGTCGCCATTGCGGTAACCGGCGGGGCTGATTATACACGTAAACAAACGGATGAATTAATCGAATGGGTAAAACGTCCGCAGATAGGAATGGGCGGTCTGGCCTTTATAAAAGTAAATGCAGATGGTACATACAAAAGTTCATTCGACAAATTTTTTAACGAAGGCCAGTTGAAAGAATTAGCTGCTTATTGCAATGCCAAACCCGGAGACCTTATTTTAATATTAGCCGGAAGAGAAGAAAGAACACGCAAAGCTATCAGCCAGTTACGTTTAGAATTAGGGCAACGTTTAGGCCTTAGAAAGGATGATGAATTTAAATTGTTGTGGGTGCTTGATTTTCCTTTGTTTGAGTATGCCGAAGAAGATAATCGCTGGGTAGCACGACACCATCCGTTTACTTCGCCCAAACCCGATCAGATAGCTACCATGATAAACAACAATCCCGCAATTGAAAATGCTGCCGATTATTTAAATCATCCTTATGCAAACATTAAGGCTAATGCTTATGACATGGTCCTTAACGGCAACGAAATTGGCGGCGGTTCTATAAGAATTTATCAACGCGATCTGCAGGAGAAGATGTTTGCAGCCCTGGGAATGGATGAGCAGGAGCAACAGCATAAGTTTGGCTTTTTGCTCGGTGCGTTCGAGTACGGCGCACCGCCGCATGGAGGTATTGCATTTGGCTTCGACAGGTTGTGTGCAATCTTAGGTGGCAGTGAAAGCATTCGCGATTTTATTGCCTTTCCAAAAAATAACAGTGGCAGAGATGTAATGCTGGATGCACCAAGCGAGATTGATCAAAAGCAATTCGATGAGTTGCAGATTAAACTGGATCTTAAGTGAAGAAAGTGTTGCGTTTACGAATCTCAACCTTTAACCTGATGAGATGTTATGGATAAACATATTTAATCAGGCAAGTGAACAAGCGAGTAACGTTAATATTTCCGCACCAATTATTTAAGGCTAATCCCGCAATTGAACAGGGTTGTAAAGTTTACATGGTTGAAGACCATTTGTACTTTCGTCAGTATAATTTTCATAAAAAGAAACTGGTTTTGCATCGGGCTTCGATGAAATTTTACCAGCAGTATTTGCAGGATAAAAATTGTACGGTAGAATATATAGATGCATTTACTCCCTTAGCGTCCCTAAGTAATCTGTTCGAACACTTAGAAACGAATGAATTAAAAGAAGTTAATTACTGCGATACCGCAGATTACCTTTTAGAGCGGCGGCTTAAACGATATGCTAAAAAAAATAATCTCCAGTTAAACAAGTTCGACTCACCCTGCTTTTTAAATTCTTTACGAGACCTTGAAAATTATTTTGGCAAAACAGATCATTATTTTCTTCACGACTTTTATAAACATGAACGTTATAGGCTTTCTGTTTTAGTAAAAGAAAACAAACCGATTGGTGACAGATGGAGCTTTGATGCAGAAAACCGGAAAAAACTTCCCAAAGGAGTATTGCCGTTACCAATTGCAGCAGTTGCAAATGGTCAATTTATAACAGAAGCACAAGCTTACGTGCAACAACACTTTCCTGGTAACCTTGGCTCTGCAGACAATTTCAATTTCCCTGTAACTTTTGAGGATGCAGAAAATCGCTTAGATGATTTTCTAAAAAACCGGTTCGATTTATTTGGCCCTTTCCAGGATGCAATGCAGCAAAAAGAGCCTTTTCTTTTTCATTCTGTTTTGTCCTCTTCGTTAAACACCGGTCTTATAACACCCGATTATGTTGTTGATGAAGTATTACGGTATGCAGAAGAAGCAAAAATCCCGATGCCTTCGGTAGAAGGTTTTATCAGGCAGGTAATTGGCTGGCGCGAATTTATGCGAGGCGTTTATCAGTACAAAGGTGTTTACCAGCGCAAAAGCAATTTCTGGCAGCATACCCGAAAAATTCCTGCTTCGTTTTATACCGGCACTACTGGCATTGTGCCGATTGATGCTGTAATAAAACGATTGCTGCAACATGCCTATGCTCATCATATCGAACGTTTAATGGTGATAGGAAACTTTATGCTTTTGTGCGAATTTCATCCCAATGAAGTGTACCGTTGGTTTATGGAATTTTTTATTGATGCTTATGACTGGGTAATGGTTACAAACGTATATGCTATGAGCCAGTTTGCTGATGGCGGCACTATGAGTACCAAGCCATACTTCAGTGGGTCAAACTATATTTTTAAAATGAGCGACTATAAGCCAGGTGAATGGAGTATTATATGGGATGCTTTGTACTGGCGGTTTGTATATATCCACGAAGATTTCTTTGCAAAGAATCAGCGAATGAAAATGATAACAACACTGCTAAATAAGATGGACGAAAAAACTTTAAAAAAACATCTTAATACCGCCGATGCTTTTTTAGGATCCTTGCAATAAAGGCGCTGTTTTAATGAACTTTCATTTACTTGCATCCATTTACAACCATGAGTGGCAAGATTATAATTATTACGGCTCCTTCAGGTGCCGGTAAAACAAGCATTACACGTTACCTTTTAGAAAAATTTCCGCAACTTGAATTTTCTGTTTCTGCAGCTACAAGGCCACCAAGACGAAATGAGAAAAATGGCGTTGATTATTATTTTATAAGTGTAGAGCAATTCCAGCAAAAGATCGAGGCACATGCATTTGTTGAATGGGAAATGGTGTATGAAGGGAAATACTACGGAACACTTAAAAGTGAGCTTGAGAGAATATGGGCACTGGAAAAAGTTCCTGTTTTAGATATAGATGTGAAAGGCGCCATACATGTTCAAAGAAAATTTCCAGCTAATGCATTGTCAATTTTTGTACAACCGCCATCAATAGACGAATTGAAGAAAAGGCTGCAAAGTCGGGGTACTGAAAGTGAAGAAAGTATTGCTACCAGGGTTAACAAAGCCTCGTATGAACTTTCATTCAGCCATTCTTTTAATGAAGTAATTGTAAACCACCAGTTAGACAAGGCATGCACCGATACGGCAGAAGTTGTTTTATCTTTTTTGAACACTTAGTTTATGATTAAAGTTTACGGAATTCCTAATTGCAATACGGTAAAGAAAGCGTTTGAATGGTTGCAGCAAAACGGCTTAACATACGAGTTTCACGATTATAAAAAGAAGGGAATAACAAAGGAAAAACTACAGGAATGGTCGCATCATTTCGGATGGGAAAATTTAGTGAACAAAAAGGGAACAACCTGGGCGCAGCTTAGCGATGAAGAAAGGCAGGAGATTACGAACAAAAATAAAGCGATTAAATATTTAGCACAAAATACCAGCGCTATTAAAAGGCCGGTGATAGAAGCTGAGGGAAAGTACTTGATCAGGTTTGATGAAAAGCAATACGAGGATGTGCTGCTATAATTTGTTAGAAAGTGATGTTTAAGTCGAACATACGAATGGTTAGATTAGCGGTAGTTTCTCCCACAGATTTAAATTGATTATTCTCCAAAACAAAACCTTCAGCCCATTTGGTTTCAGGATCAACTACCCAATATTCTTTTA
>MWYU01000174.1 GCA_002050375.1 Chitinophagales bacterium 62-2 | reverse complement strand
TTGCTATGTGGATAACAAATAATGATGAACGTCCCTTTTGTCTCAGCACACCGCGTTTGGAAGAGTCACATGTTATAGATCTAAATATTCCTTTTGACAATTCTGGTATTGATGAATTAGCCAAAATGAAAAGGACACCGCAAACATTTGATTATATTAAAGATGTATTGAAAATTCCTGCATCAAAAGATGAACTGTTTGAAACCTTTTTTACTGAAACGCCTCCTCCTCCCTATGAAAAATATACTGGAGACAAGATTAGGATGAGATATTTTGGACATGCCTGCATTCTCGTTGAAACCAAAGATATAAGTATATTGGTTGATCCACTTATAAGTTATTACGGCTATCATTCTGATATAGAGCATTTCTCAGATGTGGACTTGCCGGATATGATTGACTATGTTTTAATAACTCATAATCACCAGGATCATATTTTGTTTGAAACCTTATTACCCTTACGGCATAAAATTAAAAACCTCATTGTACCACGCACTAATAGCGGCAAATTGGAAGATCCTGATTTGAAGTTGATGTTTAACAATATTGGTTTCGACAATGTAATTGCAATAGATCAAATGGAAACTATTCGTTTTGCTGATGCCATTATTACCGGTCTGCCTTTTATTGGTGAGCATAGTGATTTAAATATAAATACCAAATCTTGTTATCTGGTTAAAATAGGAAATTTTAAATTAATTTTTTTGGCAGATTCACGAATCATTGAACCAAAGTTGTATGAATACATACATAACCAGGTAGGTGATGTGGATGTGCTTTTTATAGGTATGGAATGTGATGGTGCCCCTTTAACCTGGTTATATGGCCCGTTAATAACAAAAAAATTACCGAGAGATATGGATGGAAGCAGGAGGCTTGCAGGTTCTGATTGTAAAAAAGGAATGTCGCTGGTAGATATTTTCAATCCAAAAGAAGTTTATGTATATGCGATGGGGCAGGAACCCTGGTTGGAATTTATCAGTAGTATAAAATATACCGAAGAATCAAATCCAATAATTCAATCAAATAAGCTGGTAAGTCTTTGCCGCGACCGGGGAATGATTGCCGAGCGTTTATACGGTGAAAAAGAGCTCCTGTATGAGAAAGAGAGTATCCGGGAAGTTGCTCACTTTAAAAACAGCAATAAAAATTCAGTTTATGAATTTTAAATAAAGGATTTTTATGAATATATTAAAAGATGCCTTGTCTCCAATTTCAAGTCAGGATAATAGTCTTTCATACTGGAAGGAGAAGTTGGCAAATATTTCATCTATTAATCTTCCTACCGATTATATACGTCCTGCAGTTCCTGGTAGCAGTGCGGCTAAGATTAATTTTACTATTGAAAAGGAGTTGTTGGGGGATTTACAACAATTATCTGCGGAGCAGGGAGTAACTATGTTTATGACATTGGTTGCTGGTCTTAAAGTGCTGTTGCACCGCTACAGCGGGCAGAACGACATTGGTGTTGCTGTTCCTATTGCCAATCCTACCCGCTCCGGGATGGAACAACTCGCAAGTGTTTTTGGGAATATTTTATTTTTACGTAGTGAGGCAAATAGTAATACTCAGTTTATAGAATTTCTGCAACAGGTCAAAGCCACTACACTTGAGGCCTACGAGCACAGTAATGTGCCGTTTAAGAACGTGGCAGAGATTGTAGTAAAGGAAAATGACCGTAGCCAAAATCCCTTATTACAGGTGATATTTATTTTGCAGAATGAGCACCCGATATCCAATGTGGGATTAGCTGAATTGGAGGTATTGTTTAAGGATTATAAATCCACAAATGTATTTGTACAGTCCGACTTTAAGTTTACTATAATTGAGACCGCAGATGGGCTTAAGGCTACAATTGAATACTCTGCAGATCTTTTTAGTGAGCAGACCATAAGGCGCATGATAGGCCACTATAAAAAACTACTTTCTTCCATTGTAAAACAGCCCTATCAAAAAATAGGGTTGTTGCAAATACTGACAGCAGAAGAAGAATATCAATTACTGGTAGGGTTCAATGATACTAAAGTTGCCTACCCTACGGGTAAAACTATAGTGGATCTATTTGAAGAGCAAGCAGCTAAAACGCCGCAGCTAGTAGCGGTAGTGTTTGAAGAGAAACAATTAACTTATAAAGAGCTTAATGAAAGTGCTAACCAATTGGCGCATTATTTAAGAAGTAAGGGAATACGAGAGGAAACCTTAGTACCTATATGTATAGAGCGAAGCTTAGAGATGATCGTAGGAATATTCGCTATTCTAAAAGCCGGAGCGGCGTATGTTCCGATTGATCCTAAGTATCCGGAAGAAAGGATTCGCTATATGCTCGAAGATATCAATGCTAAAATAGTGGTTAGCAGCAAAGAAAGCCGGTCAAAATTACCAACCTCCGAAGGTGTGGAGGTGGTAGAGCTAGACATAGACTGGAGAACTATCAGCACTCAATCAATAGAAAATCTTCAAACTGATATTCAGCCTCATCATCTTGCTTATGTGATCTATACTTCAGGCTCAACAGGTAAACCAAAGGGAGTAATGGTACCCCATTCCAGTGTGGTAAATTTGTTGACCAGCATCATAAAAGATGTAGAGTTTAAATCAGACTCCAGCTTTTTATCTGTAACCACTTTTAGTTTCGATATATGCTATTTAGAATTTTACGTGCCGTTGATAAGTGGAGGAAAACTTATTGTAGTGCCTCGTGAAGTAGCAGTGGATGGCTATAAGTTGGCTAATAGCATATCTCACTATTTACCTACCCATATGCAGGGCACTCCATCTACATGGCAATTACTGTTGGATAGTGGATGGGACAATAAAGAGACTATTAAAATCCTTATTGGTGGCGAAGCAGTAACTGAGAAAATCAAAGAACAACTTACACGATTAGGAAGCGTTTTCAATTTGTATGGCCCTACTGAAACGACCATCTGGTCAGCCATCAAAAAACTGGAACATAAAGAGAAAGTTTCGATAGGGAAACCAATTGCTAATACCAGTATTTATATATTAAATGATCATCTGCAATTGTGTATGCCCAAAGTGGCAGGAGAAATATGTATAGGCGGAGATGGATTAGCAAAAGGATATTTAAACCAACCTGATTTAACAAATGATAAATTTATTACCGATCCTTTTAGTAAGGCTAAAGGGGGGCGATTATATAGAACAGGTGATTTAGGCAGGTGGTTATCCGATGGTAATATTGAATACTTGGGTCGGATCGACAATCAGGTAAAGATCCGGGGTTATAGAATAGAACTTGGAGAGATAGAAAGTGTTCTACAAAAATCTGAGAGAGTGGCTCAAGGGATTGTTCTAGCTAGACAAGATAATAGTGGTACTAAGCGATTGGTAGGATATGTGGTAGCAAAGGGAATTTTTGACAAGGAAGCTATTATTACATATTTAAAAAGGAAGCTACCTGATTATATGATCCCCAGTTTATGGGTTGAGCTGGAGAAGTTACCACTAACATCCAATGGAAAGATAGATAGAAAGTCGTTACCCGATCCTGATACCACACAATTATTAGGAGATCAATATATAGCACCACGAAATGAAGCAGAGAGCAAACTCGTAAAAATATGGGAAGAATGTCTGCAAATTCAACCAATTGGAGTGAAGGATAATTTCTTCGAGTTAGGAGGTAATTCTATTCAGGCATCCCAGATTTTGTCTAAAATTCGAAAAAATCTTGGTAAGCAACTTCCTTTATCTATTCTATTTAAGGCACCGACTATTGAGCAATTAGCTGTTTATGTACGTGACCAAAGCGCTGGAATTTTTTGGTCATCACTGGTTCCTATTCAACCAAATGGTTCTAAACCACCATTATTTTGCATGCATGCAGGAGCTGGCACTGTACTTTTATACCACAGTTTATCCCGGTATTTGGGACCGGCACAACCGGTTTATGGACTACAAGCAAAGGGTCTTAACGGGAACGAAACTCCTCATACAAGTATAGAAGAAATGGCCGCACATTATATTAAAGAAATACGTTCTGTTCAGCAGGAAGGGCCTTATTTTTTAGCTGGTTATTGTTTAGGTGGAATATTATCATTTGAAATGGCTCAACAACTCACCAGGCAGGGACAAACAGTAGCTTTATTAGCAAGTATTAATGGGGTCTCGCCTACTTACACTGACTCTTCTGATTTGATTGAGATAGAGGAAGGAGACAATCCCGAGGAAAATACAAATTTACCCTCCAAAACCATAGGCCATTATTGGAAAAAATTTATGTTTTTAAGTGCAAAAGAGAAAATGGTGCTTCCGTTAAAAGTGTTATTGATAAAAAAATCCTTAACTTATAATCAACAGTTTAGGATTAGAAAGTTTCTTTACAACTATTACATTTCCCGAAATAAACCCTTACCTGAAGCACTTGGAAAATATTACTTCCTTGAAACTAATGGTGCTATTGCAAGGGCATATAAACCGCCCCCTTATTCGGGTAGGATGATCATTTTTCGTTCACCACTAATTTATCCTGACCCACATTTGGGATGGAATGGATTTGTAACAGGCGGTATAGAGATTTGTGATATTCCGGGAAAACATAGGAACCGCAGGGAAATTATGAAT
>MWYU01000431.1 GCA_002050375.1 Chitinophagales bacterium 62-2 | reverse complement strand
ACAATTGATTGTTATTGATTAAAATGAAAAGGTAAAAACTCGTCAGGATGTTTTTTCGGCTAATTCCTTAGTGTAAGTATTCTTACAAATACAGCAGGAATAATACACGAATGCCGTTAAACCGCTAATACTGCTGTTCGTTCAAAAAACCGGTTGTTCATGTTATTATCGTCTTTATTATAGTAAAAACAACTTGTAATACTTAATTTGTATAATAAACAATACCGCTAATGGACACCCCTAAACCCAATGCGTTTGTCTTTTCTTCGAAGTATCGTGTATGGAGGCATATAGTTTTTTGGGTTGTGCATATAATTCTGTTTTCATTGATTTATTCCGGCTCCCTTTTACCTCAAATAAGCTTCTTAGGTGAGTTGCTGCTTACCTCTACAATTTGGGTAGTGCCATACATTTTGTATGCTTACCCAATAATGTACTGGTTCATACCAAAATATCTTTTAAAACAAAAATATTTTCAGTTCGCATTAATATTGATTGCGTGGGCAGTGGCCGGTTGGTTCTTAAATTATTTATTCAGGGCGAATGTTTTAAACCCTTTTCGGGATTATATCAAGTTTTCGCCTACGCCAGGCTCAGCAGTTGGAAGCCCTAATCCGTGGGCTCCAGGCAGTTACTTTAATATGAATATGATGGCGGGGTTTTGTTGTATGATTACTTTATTTAAATATTGGATAAAAAAAGAGCGGGATTGGATGCAGGCAGAAAAAGCAAAAATAACAGCGGAACTTGAATTACTGAAGGCCCAGGTTCATCCACACTTTCTGTTCAATACTTTAAATAACATCTATTCTTTTTCCCTTGAAAGTTCTCCAAAAACACCTGAATTAATCTTGAAGCTTTCTTCCTTGCTTCGTTATATGCTATACGATTGCAAAGCAGAACAGGTATTGCTTGAAAAAGAAATACAAGTGATGAAAAACTATATTGACCTGGAAAAAGAAAGATATGGTAACAAGATTGAAATTTCATTGAATATCACCGGAGACTTAAAGGATCATTACACATCTCCGCTTTTACTGCTGCCCTTTTTGGAAAATGCATTTAAACATGGCACGTCCGACCAGTTAGAAAAACCCTGGCTAAGCATGGATCTTACAGTAAAACAAAATACGATGAAATGTAAAATTGCGAACAGTAAAAATGAGCAGGTCGTAGTGAGTGAAAATGGTATTGGAATACAGAATGTAAAAAAGCGGTTGGAATTATTATACCCCAACAAACATGAACTTAAGATGAATAACGGTAACAACTTTTTTGTCGTTTCTTTATTCGTAGAATTACAGGAGCAAAGCAAATTCCATCCTGCTGGTTCGTTAATTTCTTTACCGGTCGCCCAAACAACTTAAATATGAAAGTTCGTTGTTTGCTTATAGATGATGAGCCGCCTGCATTAAAAGTTTTAATGTCTCATATTTCTCATATTAACGGTTTGGAAGTTGTGAGTCAATGTAAAAATGCAATAGAAGCTTTGGAGATTTTGCAACAAAAAACAATTGACCTCATTTTTCTTGACATTAAGATGCCGAAGATACTTGGCACTGATTTCTTAAGGAATCTATCCCATCCACCTAAAGTCATTTTTGTTACAGCTTATAATAAGTATGCTGTTGAAGGATATGATCTGGATGCTGTGGATTACCTGGTGAAGCCTGTATCTTTTGAGCGGTTTTTAAAAGCTGTTGGTAAAGTAAGAAGGTTAGTAGATAATAAAACAACGCCTCAAACTGAAGAACATACACCAACTCCTGAGGCGTTTGTATATCTGAAAGTAGATAAGAACATGCAAAAGGTTTTTATAAACGACATTGTTTATATAGAAAGCTGGCAGCATTATATAAAGCTGTTTTTGACTGATGGCAAACACCTGCTTGTAAAAGAGTCTATCAGTTCAATGGAAAACTTGTTAAGTGAGCATCGGTTTTTACGGGTTCACCGCTCTTATATGGTATCTATGAACAAAATCTCAGGATACAATGGTTTTTCAGTGCAAGTAAATCAAACAGAAATTCCTATTGGTAGGTTATATAAGCAGGCATTGATGGAAGTAATTCAAACAAGCTGATAAGATTAGACCGTGAGATTCGTCATTGGCAGGAACGAAGCAATCCCCGGCACTATCAGCAAGCAGCCAAACAGTTAAGGGAATTGCTTCGTTCCGGAAATTAGTTTCGGGACAGGCTATTCCTCCTTACAATGATAAACGTTTGGTTATTGTTATTGCTATAGCTAAAGCAATTACTCCTGCCCGTCATTGCTGTAAGTGAACGAAGCAATCTGCTGTGGCAATATTAGGCTTTATGCAATGGTTAAAGTTGAGCAATGAGATTATTATAATCTTCATGTGAACCAATCCAAAACCAAATCATTGTGCTTCCCTCTTTTATACCTAAAGCACGATATGATAATCCTACTCTTACTGAATAAATAGGCTTTTGCGGATGTACTTGTTTAAATCGAAGTGATGGATTGTTAGGATTATGTTTCCATTTTTGGTACGAAGACCTTGCAATCTCCTGAACGTCTTGAGGAAGTTTAGAAAGCGCTTTACGAAATCTATCTGTAGTGACTGATTTCATTTACCAGTCTTCTTGTTTGGTTTTGCCTGCCTTGTACTCGTGAAGTGCTTCCTCTGCCAAGCTACTTAGTTTATCCTGTGTATTTAGCAAAGTAGTATCCCACTTAATTTCATCGTTAAGCATTTTGGCTATCTGCTTTTGCTCTTCATCTTGAAGCTGCTCTACTTTTAAAATCACTTCTTTTAATTCAGCTACCATAGCTTTTCGTTTCAATAAAATTAAACATTTTCGGATTAAGGTGTTGGTGGTTCTTTGTCATTGGCAGGGACGAAGCAATCTGCTTTGGCAATATTAAGCTTTGTGCTATTGCTTCAGCGTCAGTCACTTTCTTTGCCTTGATGCAAAGAAAGTAACCAAAGAAAAATCAAGAAAGGAACGATAACAGTCGGGTTCCTTTCAATGTTCGTTGATTAGGCTTTTGTAGTACTGTGGCTTCAACATTTGTTTTTTATGCCTGCCCGTCCGTTCAGGCGGGCTTTATCTTTTGAACATGCGTGTAAAGTAGGTTGGTCTAGCAGCGGTGGTTCTTCGTCATTGCGGGGAACGAAGCAATCTGCAGTAGTAATACTAAGCTTTGTGCTTTGCGTCAGCATCTGTCACTTTCTTTGCCTTGATGTAAAGAAAGTAACCAAAGAAAAATCAAGAAAGGAACGATAACAGCCGTTCCTTTCATTGTTCCTTGATTAAGCTTTGTACTACTGTGGCTTCAACATTTGTTTTTCATGCTTTATCTTTTTTGAAATTTCGGCGTGGAGTGGGTTTTAACGGTGGTAAATCTTTCAGCTTTAGCTATTGCTGTATTTTACTTCCTTTCCTTTTCTTTTTTCTCGCTCAACTATTCTAACACTCTTACACTTTCTCTTTCCAAAACTAGAAACGAATGTTCTTCTAATAACGCTAAAATGGTAGCTACATTTCGGTTGAAGTAATCTTTTAACTCTTGCAGGCGCATGTTGCCAAGTTTTACCAAAACTAATTTGACTGGTTTCTTTGCAGCAACATAAGAGTAGTAAAAGTCATTGTCTTTTGTAATGAGAATGCGATCTTCAAGAACAGAAATTGAATTGATTAATTTATCTTTTGTACGATTGCCATTTTCTAATTCAGATGTATGCACAACATCGTGTTCGTTGAAAAAAGCAGCAATTGATTTTGGCAGATGGGCATCTATAATAAACTTCATGCTGCGGGAACTTGAATGTCCTTTAGTTTCATGGATGCCGAGGCATATGCAAAGCAGGCAAGAATATCTTCACGCTCAAGGTCATTGAATTCACTCAAAATGTCTTCTATTGTATCTCCTGCTGCAAGGTATTCGAGAATAGAATCAACAGGGTAACGTAAGCCACGGATTGTTGGTTTGCCATGGCAAATTTCCGGGTCAATGGTAATTCGAGCGATTAAATTGTCTTGCATGATTAAGAATTGTAGATAACAAATTTAAGCAGTATTTGTGGTAATATGTGGTTAGGTTCTTCGTTCTGCAGTCTGTCACTTATTAGCCTTGATGCCCGCATTTCTGCGTGAAAAGTAACTTCCGATATGTATCGGGACAGGCGCCGAAAAATCAAGAAAGGAACGATAACAGCCCGTTCCTTTCATTGTTCGTTGATTTAGCTTTTGTAGTACGGTGGCTTCAACATTTGTTTTTCATGCTTTATCTTTTGAACATCGGCTGGAGTTGGTTTGGGTTAAGCGGTGGTGGTTCTTCGTCATTGCAAGGAGTGAACAATCTGCTGTCGTAATATTAAGCTGTGTGCTTTGCTTCATCATCTGTCACTTTCTTTGCCTTGATGAAAGTCGAGTAGGCAAGGGCATTTCAGCCCCAGCCGCTCACGGAACCGTACGTGAAACTCTCGCTTCATACGGCTCTTGTTATCTAATCTTATTTTATTCCAAATTTCCAGTGGTAGAACAGTAGAGGCTTTTCTTCTTTAATTCTTGCAAACTCTGCTAGTGTTTTAGCTTTTGATGTCAGCTTATACTTCTTTGCTATCC